>DATKLV010000318.1:0-2921 GCA_035542255.1 Desulfomonilia bacterium
CCAGGACCTTGGCCGGCGTGGCGACCGAGGTACGGGCCACATAGGCAGCACCTTCGAGCTGTGCGATGAGGTCGGTGATCTTTAAGGGATAGCCCTCCACCTTCGATCGCCTGCCGTAGGGGGATGTGGTGGTTTTCTGGCCGAGCATGGTGGTGGGGGCCATCTGGCCGCCTGTCATGCCGTAAACGGCGTTGTTCACGAATATGGAGGTTATGATCTCGCCGCGGTTGGCTGCATGTATCGTCTCTGCAGTACCGATGGCGGCCATGTCGCCGTCACCCTGGTAGGTGAAGACGATGCGGTCCGGCAGCGACCTCTTGAACCCTGTTGCAATGGCGCAGCCCCTGCCGTGGGCGGATTCGCACGTGTCGATGTCGAAATAGTTGTATGCCAGCACCGCGCACCCGGCTGGCGGGATGCAGATGGTCCTGCCCCTGATGTCCATCTCGTCGATGAGCTCGGCCACGAGCCGGTGTATTATGGAATGCCCGCACCCCGGACAGTAATGGAAGGGTGCAGGTTTCAGGCATTTGGGTCTGGAAAATACCTTTTTCATTGCAGTTCCCTCTGCAGCCAGTGCCTCTCGATGATCCGGGCGATCTCCTGGGGTGCGGCAACGACCCCACCGGGCCTGCCGTAGAGTTCGCAGTCAACTCTGCCCTGGGTTGCGAGGCGTACGTCGTCGATCATCTGACCGGTGCTCATCTCAAAGACCAGGATGAGCTTGGCGCGTTTGGTGAGAGCGGCAATGGCCTCGTCCGGAAAGGGCCAGAGGGTAATGGGTCTGATGAGGCCCACCTGGAAACCGTCGGCCCTGACGCGCTTCACAGCGCCTTTGGCTATCCTTGCTGCCGTGCCGTAGGCGATCACGATCATCTTGGCGTCTTCGGTCATGAACTCTTCGTGCAGGGGGAGCACCTTCCGCATGAGGTCATACTTGCGCTTGAGCTTCCAGTTGTGCTCTTCCATGAGCCTGACATCAAGGACCAGTGATTTCACGATCCTCGAAGGCCTTCCCTCGGCGCCGTCGAGGATATAATCCTTGGGAGGAAGTTCGATTTCCTCTCTGCCGTGCATGTGGATGGGCTCGACGATCTGCCCCATCATGCCGTCGCCCAGGAGCATGACCGGGGACCGGTACATATCGGCAATGTCGAAGGCCTTCATGGTGACGTCGTAGAGTTCCTGGACCGATGCAGGGGCATAGACCGGCATGCGGTAGTCGCCGTGTCCGCCTCCCCGGGTTGCCTGGTAGTAATCGCCCTGGCTGGGGGCTATGTTGCCGAGGCCCGGCCCTCCGCGGTTTATATTCACGATTAATGCGGGCAGCTCAAGAGCTGCCAGGAAAGAGAGCCCTTCCTGCTTGAGGCTGATGCCGGGGGATGACGAGCTTGTCATGGCACGGGCTCCGCTTGCCGCGGCACCCAGGACCATATTGATGGACGCTATCTCGCTTTCTCCCTGGAGAAAGACACCGCCCACCTCGTCCATCCGCCTGGCCATGTATTCGGGGATCTCGTTCTGGGGGGTTATGGGGTAGCCGAAGTAGCATCTGCACCCTGCCTGGATTGCCGCCTCCCCGATGGCATCGGTTCCTTTCATCAGGACCTTTTCGAGCTTATCCACGGTACACCTCGATGGCTACCTCCGGACACATCACGGCACAGAGCGAACAACCCCTGCAGGTCTCCAAGATGAACTCCGCAGGGTGGTAACCCCGGTGATTGAAGGTCTCGGCTATGCGGATGGCCTTTTCAGGACAGAAAGTGATGCACAGCTCACAACTCTTACAGAGTCCCTGGTCGATGGTTATTTTTCCCTTTGCTGCCATAATCCTTTATATACTCTTCTTTCGGGATTCGAGGATATTTAACACCAAAAAGCCTTGATGTACAGAGTGTTTTTCTCATCTTTGATCGAAGACACGAATCGGGCGCCTCATTCACAGATAGCTTCACAGCTCTGCCGGGCTTGAGTGACCTCTATACGCCCCCTTGAAAATCAAAAAAGTTGCCCTATAAAAATGACGAATAAAACACGCCTAATTCAGGAGGTGAGCACATGATAACGTTAGCAGGACCGGTTTGGAGATGGGATCCCTGGCAGGACATGGCGCGATTGCGTCGAGACGTAGGCAGTCTGTTTGAAAAGCCCAGGCTGTATCAGGCGTCGAATTATCCGCCCATGAATATCTTCGTGGGTGTTGATGATGTGATCGTTACCGCTGAAATCCCGGGCATTGATCCCAACGATGTCGAGCTGACCGTTGACCAGGACAGGCTCAACATAAAAGGTACGAGAAAGGCCCAGGAGGAAAAGGCGGATCAGAAATGGCATCGCCGGGAGCGGGGATTCGGAAGCTTCCATCGGACCGTCGAGCTCCCCTTCAACGTGGACGGCAACAAGGTGCATGCCGACTACCAGAAGGGAGTACTTACCATCGTACTGCCGAGATCCGAGGCCGACAAGCCGAGGAAGATCAGCGTTAAATCAGAAAAGTGAGTGGAGGTGAGTCATCATGGCAGAGAAAAATAAAACATTAACACCTGAAAAGGCAGAGGCCAGCGAAAGCCCGGTGGCTGAAAGGACCAAGGACAGGAGGACTTTCGTCCCTGCAGTGGATATCCTGGAGGACAGCAACAATCTTTATATTTATGCGGATATGCCGGGAACCGACGAGAAAGGGGTGAACATCACCCTTGAGAACGATGTCCTCACCATTGAAGGCCGTGTGGATGAATACAAGGCAGAGGGTCTCAATCTCTGCTGCTCGGAGTACAAGGTGGGCGACTACCACCGCGTCTTCAATATCAACGAGCCTGTCGACCGCGACAAGATCGAGGCCAGGATGAAAAACGGCGTACTCAACATTGTGCTCCCCAAGGCCGAGTCGGTAAAGGCCAAGAGCATACCCGTGAGGG
>DATKLV010000319.1:0-3532 GCA_035542255.1 Desulfomonilia bacterium
ATCTCTGCCAGGCATTTGCTTCATGATCCTTCTCAGTGTCGTCAAAAGTCTCCGCGGTGACTCATAGAAGATCGTGGCATCGCCTGTTGCACTCATTCTCACAAACTCTATCTCCCTTTCATTGTTAAGTCTGGGAAGGAAACCAATGAAGCGAAATGGGGCCTCAAACCCGGAGGCTGAAAATGCAGTAATAAGTGCACAAGGTCCGGGTAAAGCCTCTACCCTGATTCCTCGTGCATGGGCTTGGGCAATGAGTCGCGAGCCGGGATCTGAGATGGCAGGTGTTCCTGCATCACTGACAAGGGCAATGCTCTTACCTGAATCGAGTTGTTCGATTAAAGGCTCGATACTCCTGGCTTCGCTAAATCGTTCACTGCTGATGAGTGGCTTTGATATGTGTAAATGGGAGAGAAGCTTCCTCGTATGTCTGGTGTCCTCACATACAATAAGGTCAACGTAGCCAAGGATATCAATGGCCCTGAGGGTTATATCTCTAAGATTTCCTATAGGTGTGGGTACCAGATAAAGGGTAGATTTATCCATAGAAATATAACACTTTCTCCTTTTTACCTATACCTATCTTATGGTATATATACATTTTACCGTTAAGGGAAGAAAGAGCCGCCTCATGGAGTCACTTAAGCTCGGCGGGAAGCCGATAGACAAGATGATCGAGAGCACTCCCGAATATATGAAGAAGCTCTTTATCATGCCCGACTCGTCTGACAGATTCGTGGAGTTCGGCATTCATCTAATTGATTTAATACATGATTTTTTTAAAGAAAAAGGCGGCATCCACTCATCCATCTCCATGGAAAATCTCAGCAAGATCTTCAACAACATAGAAATGCCTTGTCATCCTCATCTCATAAAAGATGTGCTCGATGAGATCAAGAACAACATCATCAAGCACTCCGTAAAAGTGGCCAACCCTTATTATATCGGCCACATGACGAGCGCCATCCCCTATTTCATGATCCTCTTGGAGATGATCTCCGTGAGCCTCAACCAGAATCAGGTGAAGATAGAGAGCGCCAAGGCATCATCATTCGTGGAAAGGGAATTCCTCTGCTGGATCCACAAGCTTGTTTATAATAACACCAAAGACTTTTATAAGAAACATATCCAAAACCCAAAGATAGCCCTTGGAAACATTACATCCGACGGCACTATCTCCAACCTCACTGCATTGACACTTGCCATGTGCAAGGCATTCCCGCCTGATAACAAGGGTTTCAAGGGTGTCCGGGCTGAAGGCCTCGCCAGGGCACTGGATCACTATGGTTATCGTCAGGCTCTGCTTCTTGTATCAAAGCGCGGGCATTACTCTATCTGCAAGGCAGGTACTATCCTCGGCGTAGGCGAGCATGGAGTGATTCGTGTTCCTGTCCAACCATGTATTAACAAGATCGACATAGCCAAACTTCAGTGTATTATCGACAAGATCAGAAAAGAAGACAAAGCTGTCGGCAAACCCACAAAATTTGTGTCAGTCATCGGTATTGCCGGTACAACTGAGACTGGCAACATTGACGATCTTGATTCGTTGGCCGAGATCTCCAAACAACTAGGCGCACATTTTCATGTTGATGCTGCATGGGGTGGTGGTGCACTGCTCATGGATGGCGCACGCAAGATGATGAAGGGCATCGAGAAGGCCGACTCCGTGACCATGGATGCCCACAAACTCCTCTATGCACCTAACAGCTTAGGTATCTGTGTATTTAGAGACGTCGAGGATTCCAAGCATCTCTACCATACCTCGAACTACATCATACGGGAAGGCTCGGTGGATCAGGGAAGATTTACTATCGAAGGATCCAGATCTTTCTCGTGTCTGAAGCCATGGGCGTCAATCAAGATCTTCGGCAAGACAGGTTACAAGGTCATATTTGACCATGCACGAGACCTCCAGAATGCCTTCGTGGATTTCATCGAAAGAGATCCCCTCTTCGAACTCATGAACAAACCAGAACTCTTCATCATCAACTACAGGTTCGTTCCAGAGGAGTTGAGGCATATGATGAATGAGCTTATGAAAAATCCCAGGGGAAATTCCGACCATATAACTTCCATCAACAAGATCATCAATGATCTGAATAGAGAATTGCACAAGACCATCAGGGATAATGACATGTCATTCGTGTCGAGAACCAGACTTGAATCCACCAGATATGCCCCTAGGAAAATCGTTGTCCTGCGTGCCATTACCATAAATCCCAATACCGAACGCTACATGCTAAAGCAGATCTTGAATGAACATAGGAGCATGGGAATCAGGATTTGGAAAGAGATGAAAAAGACCTGTTCCGATTCCAGAGAAATCCTCAAGAGCGCATAGAAAGATCATTTAAGACTCTTAGTTATCTGCCTTTTTCAAAGCAAGCCGATTGACAATCATGTTACGCACCTTTATCTTAAGTAAGTCATGATCCTCGACTGGAGATCAACTTATTCAAACAAGCTCACCGATGCAAGAACCGCGCTTTCACGAATAAGGAGGGGTGCTAGGATATTCATAGGTTCAGCATGTGGCGAACCCCAACTCCTCGTAAAGGCTCTCATAGATGTAGCAGAAAATCTCAGGGATACTGAAATCTTACACTTCTTAGACCTTGGTATAGCCTCTTATACCGATGAAAAATATAATGAGCACTTCCGCCATAATGCCCTCTTCATTGGACCGAGTACGCGTACTGCCATCAAAGAAGGAAGGGCCGACTACACCCCTATCTTTCTCTCAGAGATCCCCTTGCTCATGGAAAGGGGGAGCATGCGTATTGATGTTGCCCTTATTACCGTTTCCCCTCCGGATAATAATGGATATGTAAGTCTCGGTATTTCTGTCGATATAACAAAAACTGCTGCGGAAGTAGCCCGGTACGTAGTAGCAGAGGTCAATCCGAATATGCCGCGGACGCTGGGTGACAGTTTTCTCCATGTGAATGATATTGATGCCTTTGTCGAAAATGATACACCTATCCTGGAATTTCAGCCTAAGGCGCCGGGTGAAATAGCCAAGGCCATCGGCGAGTTGATAGCCGATCTTATCGAAAACGAATCCACCCTCCAGATGGGTGTGGGAAGCATACCCAACTCAGTATTTCCCTATCTCATGAATAAGAGGGACCTGGGCATCCACACAGAGACATTCACTGAAGGACTCATGGATCTTATCGAGTCAGGTGTCATTACCTGCAGAAAGAAGACGCTACACCCCGGCAAGATAGTCGCTGCTTTTTGTATGGGGACAAAACGAATCTATGACTACATACACAACAACCCTCTCTTTGAGTTCAGACCATGCAAGTATGTTAATGATCCTTATGTGATTGCCCAGAATGACAAAATGGTCTCCATTAATTCCGCTCTCACTGTAGATCTTACCGGGCAGGTATGCTCCGATTCATTAGGTTTTGTCTTTTACAGCGGCATCGGCGGCCAGGTAGATTTTGTACGTGGCTCTGCCATGTCCAAGAGGGGTAAATCCATCATGGTGCTCCCCTCCATGACCGATGACGGCAAGAACTCC
>DATKLV010000320.1:0-2939 GCA_035542255.1 Desulfomonilia bacterium
GCTGGAAAAATCCCTGCTGGTAAATAACGACCAGCTCAAGAAGGTCTATTCCATGTCTGCAAACATCCGGGGCCTTCAGACGGTGGCTGCATCCAGTGCCGCTTTCGGGAATAAAAAGTTCACTCTCTTCGGCTACCTCGAGGAACTCTCAGCCCGGCTCAAGATCAATGACAGGATAGAGTATATGAAACCCATTACGGATACGACGGAGGTCAACCGTGAATCCGTGGAGGTCAAGATCAAAGGGCTCTACGAGGAGGACCTCATCGGTCTGCTCTTCAACATCGAGAACAGCCCTTATCCCGTGAAGATCAAACGGTTGAACCTGAGAAAAGCGGATAAGGACAACAATCTCGACGTGACTTTCCAGGCGGTCTCCTATGGCTGACGGTGCAGCGAGGTATCGAAGAATAGTAAGAATAGCACTTGGCCTGTATGCGTTCGTCTGTCTTGTCGTCTTCATCTGGATGCGTTTCTCCTATGATTCGCTCAAGTACAAGATCGAAGATGTCCTGGGCAATGCCCTCGGGGGGCAGGTCACCCTCGGTCACATACATCCGAACCTCCTGTGGGGGTTCACGGTGGATGGGATGCAGATCAAGGGTGCCCAGGTGGCGAAGAAATTGACCATCTCGCCGAGACCCTGGGATTTTTTCCGGGGCAGTCTGGGTTTCGCTTTTCATGCCGACCTGGTATCAGGTACGACCGAGGGTCACATGAGTCTCCCCTTCCAGAAAGACAAAAAACCCGTGAGTTTCATCCTCGACATGGCGAGTGTGGACTTGTCGACGCTCTCCAAGGTTTTTCCTCCGAGCATGAGTCCGAAGGGAAGCATAACCGGAGAGCTTAAGCTCAGCACGCCGCGCCACTCGCTCGATAAGGCGGCAGGAAACCTGACACTCAACTGGAAGAAGGGTACGCTGCCTCTGGGCATGGCATCCCTGCCTTTCGATGCACTCGTATTTGATAACCTGGACCTTGACGGACGTATAGACAACGGGCTTTTAACCATCGAGAAGGCGGAGTTCACCGGAGAATTTTCAGGCTCCATGAACGGGAGCGTCCGGTTTTCAAACGATTTCAAGAGATCGCGGCTGGCCGTAACAGGCGAACTGAATCTTCCTGAACCCATGAAAAAGGCCCTTGGCCCAGAATACGATTCGGGCGGCCAGGGATCGAGGTTCAGCCTCAGGGGCAGCATA
This sequence comes from Desulfomonilia bacterium, assembly GCA_035542255.1. Lineage (GTDB taxonomy): Bacteria > Desulfobacterota > Desulfomonilia > UBA1062 > UBA1062 > MWEI01. The sequence continues at coordinate 1,203 of DATKLV010000320.1, forward strand.
GAGAGACCCCGGTTCCACATGCTGAGTACATCCGCACGAAGGATGCCAATCGCAGCCCCGGTGCAGGATATGGGTGCACCTGCACAGGTGCCGCAGGCGGTCGACCGTCGCCCTGTCGAGAGGCAAAGGCAGGAGATGGCGGCCCCGGCCCCCGCACCGACGGCCGTCGACCGTCGTGCGCCTGACAAGCCGGCCGCCCCTGATGAGAGCCAGGTTGACAAGACAACAGAACCAGAGGGGCAATGATATGAACGATCAGAACCTATTCAAGAAGCACTTTCCTCAGGTCATCAGACTTTCCTGGGAAGATGTGGAGGATCTCCTGTGGAAGATCTTCATCGACATGAAGGAAGCCGGCTATGATCCGGATGTGGTGATCGGCGTGGCAAGGGGAGGACTTGCTCCTGCACGTATCCTGATGGACTACCTGCAGAAGAAGTACATATGCACCTTCCAGATGGGGCATTGGGAAGGCGAGGCGGCGCTGAGTGAGAAACCCAGGATGGTCTTCCCCCTTCCCGACGTCGATCTCACCGGCAAACGGGTGCTCGTGGTGGACGACGTATCCGATGAAGGCGGCACTATGGAGGAGGTGCTTTCCTACCTTGCTCCCCGGGTGAAGGAAGTCCGGACCGCGGTCCTAGTGAATAAGGCGGATTCGCGCCTGAAGGCCGACTTCTGCTCCAAGACCATGAGCGAATGGAGATGGGTCATGTTCCCCTGGACAAAGCACGAGGATCTGCTCTCTTTTACGGAAAAGGTGCTGCAGCTCACGGGCGGAGCGTCCATTGAAGACATCATCAGGATCCTCCAGGAGGCCATGGGTGTGGAGATCGCCAGGAACGAGATCGAGCAGGTTTTATCCGATATGAATATTGCACGGGAGGTTGCCGAGGATAATCATAAGGTATGGACGTTGATATAGTAAGACTTGAGGCCATCCTGTCTCCCTATATTGTTCTGATCAGGAACTCGGGCGTGGAATATGTCAGCGAAGGTCTTGCCAGGAGGCTCGGCGTAATCACCGATCAGCTCAAGAAAAACCTGGAAGGGATGCCCGAGTTGTTTACAGACCAGGCCAATGACACCTCTCTTGTATCGCTTGTCTTTGCAGGTGCCGAAGCGAATACCTTCTCCTGTACCCGTATCCCCCTTGATGACCGCCGGGTTCTTGCCCTCTGTGAAGAGACGCCCATGCATAAACCCTTCATGGAGTATGCCGACCGAGATACCTTTGTACGCATGTTCATGCGTGCCTATATGGGATGTCTCATCGTAGATGAAGGGATTGTCGTCTACACGAATGAATATCTCAGTTCGCTCCTGGGCCGGAACCGTGAGCAGGTGCTCGGCTGCAAGGTCATCGATCTGGTTTCCAAGGAGTGCAGACCTGAGTTCATAAAGGCCTGCCAGCGATGGTATGAGTTAGACTATGCCCAGGATGATGTCTTTGAGATCATGTTTACCTCTGCCGGCGGAACGCGTCTCGATTTTTTGGCCAAAGGAGGATGGGTGGGCAGGGGCTCGCGGCAACTGATCTGGATTATCCTGGATGATATAACGGAAAACAGAAAACTCAAGCGTCTCTTAAAAGAAGAGCATCAGAAATTCTCAGAACTGTTCGGCCAGTCACCCGTGGGTATGCTGTATGTCAGTCCCAGGGGCAAGATCATCGAGTGCAACGATTATGTGGCAAACCTGCTGGGTTACACCAAAGAACAGATCAATGGAAGCGTG
>DATKLV010000321.1:0-16305 GCA_035542255.1 Desulfomonilia bacterium
GGACGGCGCCACAAGCTCCGAACAGAACCCTGTTCACCTGTACACGTCTCCGGGCTCATACACCGTAACACTGACAGCCGCAGGTCCCTGCGGCTCGGATACCAAATCCGAGGTCGTGCCCGTACTCGTCTTCAACAGGACCTTTGGAGGGGCCGGCAGCGATGAGGCCCTGTCCGTCAAGGCTACGAGCGACGGCGGCTACATTGTGGCAGGTTATAAGACCAATTGTGCGGGCAACACCGATGCACTGCTGATCAAGACCGATGCATCAGGAGACGCGTCCGCCGGTCATGGCTGGCAGAAGACACTTGGCGGTGCCGGGAATGACGTCCTCTGCTCCGTCCTGCAGACACGTGACGGCGGGTATGTCGCGGCAGGCTACACGTATGTCGCGAATGAGCTTACCAGGTGTGGCGGGAATTACCACGGGTGGCTCGTCAAGACCGACCCGAACGGAGTTGTTACCTGGGCACTGACCCTGGACGGTTCCGGCCAGGATTCAATCTCATCCGTATTCCAGACCAGTGACGGCGGTTACATCCTTGCGGGCACGACCCAGCCCGAGGGAGGTTCCCCTCATGCATGGCTTGTCAAGGCCGATCCCGGAGGGTCCAAGGTCTGGGAGAAGAACTTCACCAACCTCGGGAATGATGAGGCCCTGTGTGTACTGCAGACACCCGACAGCGGATATATCGTGGCATGCAACACCACGGACGGCACGAGCCATGATGTCTGGCTGATCAAAACGGACATCGACGGTGCCATCACATGGGACAAGACCATGAGCGGTGCAGGGCTCAGCTTCGCCTCATCGCTGCAGCAGACGCTCGACGGCGGCTACATAGTGGCGGGATCATTTTTCTCATGCGCCACGTGCAGTTCGGATGCCCTCCTGATCAAGACCGATGCGAACGGAGATACCCAGGACGGTAAGGGGTGGATCAGGACCTACGATGCCGGCGGATCAGATCACACCAATTCCGTCGGAAAGACTCTCGATGGCGGGTATATTCTGGCAGGATCCACCTTCCGTGATACCGTCGATGCATGCCTGATAAAGGTCGATGCTGACGGAACCATGATCTGGGACAAGCTCATGGGAGGTGACGGCGACGATGTGTTCTGCGCGGTGGAGCAGACCCCGGACGGCGGCTATATCCTGGCCGGATACACATCGTCATACGGCGCCGGCAAAAAAGACGTGTGGCTGATCAAGACCGATGCAAACGGGACGGCCCCCTCCACGCAGCAATAGGAACGGACGGTAATTAAAAAAGGGGACCTTTGCGGGTCCCCTTTCATGATCGATTTGCAGGATCTCTATTTTCCTGTGCCGTACAGCTCTTCGGCTGCCTCCCTGGCTGAAAAAACCCATTTGCCAAGATCGAGTGCATCGGTGGACCTCTTCGCTGTCCTGACGACCTTGCCGGTCTCCACGTCCACCCTCCTCAGGTCTAGCCTCATGGCATTGCCCACGACCATGTAGCCGCCGAATACCATCTCCCTTGCGCCGATCATCCTCCCCACCCTGAGCCGGGCCGAATCGTCAGCCAGATCGGACGAACCCAGCTTTAGCTCTTCCATGACGGCCACAAGCTTCTCGCGCTCGACTACCTGTATATCGCCTGACTGCTTTATGGCCTGAATGATCTCGCCGGAGAGCACCTGACCGAGATCGGGACTGGTGGAAGAGCCGGGGCTCAGGTTCTCCAGGTCCCACACCGCCACTGCCCTGACACCCTCGTGTTCGGGTGCGGACGCGCACCCATGGAAGAAACAGGCCATGAGGGCGATCATTCCGAATATAACCAAGCCGTTGTTGCGCAAAACTCATTCCTTCGTTGCCGTGGATCCCGGCTTCTCGATGATCTTGTCATCTTTGGCTATGGGTCTCTTCTGCGAGACAATGCTGCAGTAGGACAAACCGGGTTCTGTCCTGGCCACCTCGATCAGTCCGACCACTGCAGGGGATGATTTGAGCTTCTTGCCCTTGTACTCTATTTCTTTGGCATCCTCGACAACCTCGAACTTCGTACCGGTGACCACACCCTGGTCCTTGCCGATGTTGATCATGGCATTAGAGTCCTTTACCTCCACCACATAGGCCTTCAGCGGGTGCTCCTGGATGACGGAAGAAAGGATCTGCCGGTTGAGCTGGTACAGATCCTTGGGCTGGGGTGTACCCGAGGCCATCTGCATGGTGATCACCTTGTCGATGGCGGTGGTCTCCGTGTCCACCAGCCGCAGGTTCAAGAGCGCGCCTTCAGGCATGTTGATAATGGTGCCCGTCCCGATGACGCGGGCTGCAAGCACCCTGCCGAGCTTCAGCGACGTCTCGGGGTCGGCCAGCTCTGACGAACCCAGGTTCAGCTCCTCCAGGAGCTTGTCCAGAACCACCCGGTCCACCACCTTCACCCTGCCCGACGCCTTGAGTTGCTCAGAAAGCTGCGAGGTGAGCACGATCGACATGCCGTCCCGCTCGGAGAGGCCGCCTTGCTCTTGAAAGTCTACGAACGACAGCACGAGGGGAGGCGATGTCCAGGTATCCTCGGGCTTCGGTTTTTTCTGCTGCTCGCGGAAGCGCTCGGCCAAATCCTTTACGAGCTTATCCACCCGATCCTTGCGGGCCGCATCCTTCTGGTATTCGAGCATATCGAGGGCCCGCTCCGCAAGGACCTTCGAATAGCTGTCCTCCTTGCTCACCGCCTGTCCCTGCTGGTAAGACGCCAGGGCCTTGTCCCACTTGCCTTCCTTCTCATAGGCGATGCCCTTGTTCGCCATCGCCTCAACGTAATACGGGTCAAGGGCCACTGCCTGGTCATAAAGGTCGCGGGACTTCTTGTAGTCCTTCACGCTGGCATAGAGGCGGCCGAGCTTGTTATAGGCAACGGCCTTCTGGAAACTTTCAGCATCACCCTTTTTCGTGGCCACATCGTATTCGGCCTGCGCCTCTTTTTTCCTGTTCTGGCTGTAGAGCATATCAGCCTTAACCACATGGGGGTACGCCCGGCCGGGCGCCTTCTTCTCCACCTCACCGGCCAGTGCGAGGGCCTTGTCGGTCTTCCCCTGTCTTGCATAGACTGCAGCGAGACCTTCCTTGCCGAGCACCTCAGACCGGCCCTTGCCCTTGGCCAGTTGCGAGAATTGCTTCTCGGCATCGCCCAGCTTTCCCGCCTTCAACAAGGCATAGCCGCTCACGGCCTTTGCCTGTTCATTATCAGGGTTCTTCTTCGCAACGTCATCGCTGATGGCCTGCGCCAGGGCCGTATCCTTCTGCTGGAGCTTCCTCTCGGCCAGCCTCACCAGCATGACGTTCATGGTCTTGCCGCCGCCCTGAAAGGTATCGAGAAGCCTGAGGTCAGGGCCTATGATGCATACCGTGGGGAGGATAAGATATGCATTGTACATCTCGCTCACATTGGAGGAGTCGAGCAGGATGGGGAAGGATGGTTTTGTCTTGGACACAAAATCGGCCACCTTGTCTTTGGGAGACCTTGTGATTCCCCACACCACGAGCTTTGCATCCCGGTATTTTTTCGCAAGCTGGTCCAAATTCAATAGACCTTCCTGGGACGGCCTGGACTGGGCGTCGAAGAAGTAGAGCACAACCATGGGCGTATTTTTCATGCCTGAAAGATCATATTTCTTGCCCTGAATGTCCTGCAGCGAAAATACGGTGACCGCCCGGCCCTGCTCCAGGGCGTGTACAAGCTGTGCGCCTGCTCCGGATATAACCAGAACCAGAACCAGGCAAATGGATATGCGCGCTATTCGGTTCATACTCTTCCTCCTCCCCCTAATTCCTGTTCACATGATATCGAGATATCCTAAGGCTTCAGCCATTTTCCCTGTTCTTTCTGCTTTGCTATAATGGCATCGGTCTCCTCTTTGATCTTATCGGGCCCCAAGGTCAGCACATCCGAAATGAGCTGTTTCTTCCGCCCCTCGGATGCATTCCGCTCATTCTTGAGGAGAGTACTCACTTTAGGTTGAAGCCGGGCATAGTTCGCCAGAGACAATTTTGCCGCTGCCCCTGTAGTGAAAAGCGCCCTGTCCTCCCGTTCATCGACGTGCATCATGTCGTTGATGACGATGTTTATAAAACGTCCTTTACCGGTGGCAAAAAAGGCACCCCATGCCTTGTCGTTTCTCTGTTCGGAAGGGTTCGGCATGCCCAGGCCCCCTTCCGGGTTTTTCTTGTAAATGTATGTTTCATAGAGAAGTGCGGAGCGGGTCGGTTCGGATTTCAACTCGAGATGAGCCTCCCACTCGGCCCGCCGTTTGGGATTCGAGGCATATACCTCGAGAAAGAACCCCCTATACAGATAACCCTCCTCGTTGGTAATGACATTTTCATACGTCATGACATCGATCGCCCGTGCTACCAGTTCGGGTCTTGGATCAAGATAGTAAGATTGAATAAATGCATCCAGTTCTTTGCGTGTAAAAATTGTCGAGGACAACTCCTCTGATTGTGTGACGGGAACAATGACTAGAGATCCCGCAAGGATCGCCATGAAACACAGATACCTTAAACATCGCATATGATCTTCCTCAAATGGTTATCCTCAAGTGACGCAAAGCCGCATTGTGCATTATAACATCATGTTTAACCGAATACCATTGCAGGATATTTTGAAGGGACCTGCGAATTTATTCAGTATGAACTCAAAGAGAGCATCCCTTGCCAGGTTCTCCTTCGTGGCCTTCGTGTCCTTGTTGTGCAAAGATCATGGTGCGTTCAAACCCTCGGTGCGTATACCACATAACCGCGCGGGGGCGCCCAGAACTGGGCACCTCCATCGGCCTCCGAGCCCTGGTCCATGGGCCTTCCCGTATCCATCCTGCTCCACCAGGCCGTGGGGACGAACTCGGTATTGCCCCACCTCGTTTTCACCCAGGCCCCCCTCCAGCGGTCTCCGTTATTGTTCAGGGCGTAGACCAGGCCCGGGCTGCCGCCGTATCCGCAGCGCTGCATGATGTACAGTTCATCGTCCAGGTAGAGCACCTGCGTGCCCCCTCCCGCATAATCCTCATGCACCCGCACGAGGGCTGCAATGCCGTTCGGTGTCTTTTCCATGGCCAGGTCATAGTTATAGTAGTCTTTCCAGAAGATACAGGGATAACCTTCATGGGTCAGGATATAGCTGTAGGCCAGCAGCTTGTCATTGATGATGGGTCGGCCTTCATCGCGCAGATCGTGGTTCTCCACGAAGGTGACCGCGGTCTCCGGCTTCTTCTGGAGCACCGTCTCCCAGGTTGACAGGTTGAGCAGACTGAAACCGTACTGGTCGCATAGTGCCTTGAGCATCTCGCGCAGCGGAAAATCAAAGGCGCCTACAGGGTTGATGTGGGAAAAGTTGGTGACATTGACCCAGTTTTCAATGGCCTTGGCGCTGCTCCAGTGCTCGGCGACACCGTAGGGTATGAACGGTTTTCCTTGCCTGAGATAGCGGTACTCCTGGATGGCCGTCACGGCCCATGCCCCGTATCCTTTGACAAAATCATACCGGAAGCCGTCGAACCCGATCTCTTCCACCAGCCAGCGGGCGAGTTTCATGATCTCCCCGTAGACATAGGGGTTGCGATGGGAGAGGTCGGGCATATCCCCGAAGGTGCCCTCATCCCATAGTTCATAGGAGTTGGGATGATAACACTCCCAGTCCCTTGGGAACCGTCCGCTTTTCGGCTTGAAAAGGGTCCCGCGGGTCTGGCCGTTGATGGGGTTTTCCTCCCGGCCGTCTGCGCCGTTGTTGTGGTTGATGACCATGTCTGCAAGGACACTGAGTCCTTGCTCATGGGCCGTGCTTATCAGGTCGAGCAGCTCCGCCTTGGATCCGAACCATGTCTTGACCGATCCCTTCTGATCATAATCACCCAGGTCGTAATAGTCGTAAGGATCATAGCCCATGGACGGGCCTAAGAGATTGGCCGCCTTATGAACCGGCGGCAGCCACAGGCCGGTGAATCCCACATCGGCCAGATCAGCGATCTTGCCGCGGACATGGTTCCACCATGCAAACTCCCGCTTATCTTCGGCGGGACAGTTCCAGTAGAACGCCTGCATCAATACGCCCATTCACATCCTCCTTTTCCAAGAGGGTCTGTTGGGGTTCGTGCCTCAACCCAACCTACTTGCTGCAGACACCAAATACGGGAAAAACGAGATTCCTCACTTCTCCTTCGCTGCGCGCAGGACATGGTTCAGAATGACCTATCTCAAGCCGCCCCTCGTTGTCTCCTCGATGTCATCCTGGCATGGAAACGGCCTTGCGTTTCATCCCTTTTCCCTTGGCCGGGCAAGCTCGTCGAAGCGCATGGCCATTTCAGCCCCTTTGCCTTCTTCCTCGTGCTTGAAGAACACGAAAGCCCGGTCCCATTTCTGCAACCGGATCCTTTCCAGCCATGCCGAGAGATCCGCATCGGTGTAGTCGGAACGCCGCAGTCGCAGGTATCCCCACGGTGCTGTTTTGATGATATCATCCGCAGGGCTCTCATCGGCGTCGGCAGTGCACAGGCCGCATCCCTTTTCACGGAGGAGTCCCAGGACTGCGTCATCGTGACCGGATGAGCTGCGGAACTCGAATGCACATGACGCATGATCCGGGATCAGGGCGAGAAATTCCTTAAGCACACTTGCGTCGGCGCGAAAGCTCTTGGGGAACTGGAAGAGCACTGGCCCCAGTTTGCCGCCCAGGACCGAGAGCGTCTTGAAGAGGAACCGGGTCTCCTCTTTCACGTCCCTCAGACGCTTCACATGCGTTATGACCTGCGGCGCCTTGAGCGCGAACATGAAATCATCGGGCACCTGCTGCGCCCAGGAGGTAAGAAGGTTATTCGACGGCATGCGGTAAAAGGTATTGTTGATCTCCACCGTAGCCAGGCGCTGTGCATAGAAGCTGAGCATCTTCTTGGGCGGGATCTTTTCAGGATAGAAACTCCCTTTCCATTCCTTGTAGCTATACCCGCTTGTACCGACAAGGATCTTCATACCTCTCAGTCCTTCCCCGCAGCTCCCTGAGCAGCGGCCGGGATGCCGCCCGATCGGTCAGCCCCCTAATCTTTCCCGCACCACTTCGCGGGCCTCCTTATCCTCACGCATCCGTGAAAAGACCGGCTGCCTCATAATCCCATCATCGGTCCAGCCGTGGAAAACGACCTCGCACACCAGCTCCGGTTTTACCCAGGTGACCGGCGTGTTGGTCTTGGGCTCCACCCTGAAAGGGCACTCCTTCCGGATCAGGGGGTCGAGCTTTTCGCGGATCTCCCTGAGGAGCCCGGCGCTGAACCCTCCTCCGGTATGGCCGATGAAAACCAGCTCGCCACCCTCGAACACTCCCAGGACAAGGGCGCCGAAGCCCCTCCTGGTCCCCCTCGGCCGGGTGAACCCCGCGATCACCCCTTCCTGCGCGAGATGCGTCTTCACCTTGAGCCATTGCCTGCTCCTCCTGCCCACCAGGTACAGACTCCTTGCCTGTTTGGCCACGATCCCCTCGAGCCCTTTTTCTCTGACGACCTTGAAGAACAGGACGCCCTCTTTCTCCACATGGTCGCTGAACCTCACTTTCGATGAAGCGGGCAGAATCTTTTTAAGGAGTTCCTTTCTCCTTAAAAGTGGTACCTCGGTCAGGTCATGCCCCTCCAGGTGTATCAGGTCGAAAATGTAATAGATAAGATGGCCTTTCCCTGATTTCCCGTAGTCCTGCAGCATCTGGAAATCCGGCCGGCCCTTATCGTCCACCACCACGACCTCGCCGTCCAAGACTGCCTCAAACCTGCATTTTTCAAGCGCTTCCACGACAGGGAGAAACTTTCTGTTCAGCGAGATACCGTTCCGGGAATAGAGCGAGACCTTCCCGTCCCTGATCCCGGCTATGGCCCGGTACCCGTCCCATTTCATCTCGAAGAGCCAGTCGGGCTGATCGAACGGCTCCTTTACGAGGGTCGCGAGCATGGGTTTTATTCTCTGCGGCATGGGTCTGACCGGGGCATCCTTCAGAGCGTCACCTTCCAGCGCCTCCCTCAGCCTGATACGGTCCATCTTCACCTGCCGGGAAGGTTTCTGCGGTTCGGCCCCGGTGACATCCTGAAGGGTCTTGCGGGAAACAACGGATCGATTATCCTCGAGGATGTCATCGAGGGAGGCATGGCTGTCTTTCTTCTTCAACAGCAGCCACGACTTGCCGTCCTTCTTCGTCTTTACCAGCGCGAACTCGCCGTGGAGCTTTTCACCGTCGAGCACGAACTTCATGTCTCCCTTTTTCAGCCCCTCCAGGAGGAGTCTCTCGCTCGTCTTCCCCTCCGTGTCCGAAGGGTGGCGATACAGGCCCCTGTCCCAGATGATGACGCCGCCTGCGCCGTAGTTGTGCTCCGGGATGACGCCCTCGAAATCCTTGTAGTCGAGCGGGTGGTCTTCAACCATGACGGCCAGCCTCTTTACGGAAGGGTTCAGCGAAGGGCCCCTGGGCACGGCCCAGCTCTTCAGTACGCCTTCCAGCTCCAGCCTGAGATCGTAGTGCAGGGCCCGGGCCGCATGCTTATGCACGACAAAGACCAGGCCGTTCCCCCTGCGGCCCTTGCGCGGCCTCGGCTCTGGTGTCTTCTCAAATTTCCGCTTTGATTCGTAATCTTTCAGTCTTGTCATAGATAAGGCAGCTTCTGCTTTTTAGTGAGAACCTCGCGGAAGAGGTCGCCCTCCTTCTCTGCCCGGCTCAGGGCTTGATCATGAAGGACCTGGAGCCCTCCGTGGTCTTTCTTAGCTGCCGAATCTTCCAGTTCCCTCCATTGAAGGGGAAATGAGACGACCGGCTTCTCACGGGCCCTGAGGGAATACACGCATATCATGGTCTTCGACGCGTCGTTCTGTGACCAGTTGATGAAGACCTTCTGTTTCCTCAGCTCCTTGGTCATCTTGGCGGTCACCAGGTCCGGATAGTTGCTCTGCAGGACTTCCGCCACTGATTTGGTAAATTTCTTGGTGTCATCGAAGGTTGTCTCCTTGAGGTTGAGTGGGACGTACACGTGGAGCCCCTTCTGTCCCGAGGTCTTCACATAGCTTGCAAGCTTGAGCTCGGCGAGCAGGTCCCTAAGGATCAGGGCCACACGGGCACAATCGAGGATGCCCGCCTGATCGCCGGGGTCCAGGTCAAAGACCAGGAAATCGGGAGTCCCGGGGGAGTCGGCCCTTGCCAGGGGCACGTGCAGCTCAAGCGACGCAAGGTTCTCCACCCACATGAGCGTGTTCAGATCGTTTACAAGGCAGACCGTCATACGCTCCCCGCTATGGGGGATCTTGGCCGTGGTCACCCAGGACGGGCGATGGGAAGGACAGCGCTTCTCGTAGAAGAATCCCTCTTCCACCCCCTCGGGGTAGCGCTTCAGTGTCAGTGCGCGGTCTTTCAGGTGGGGCAGGCTGAAGGGCGAGATCCTGCGGTAGTACTCCAGCACGTGGGCCTTGGTGAAGCCGTACGACGGGTAAAGATCCTTTTCCAGGTTCGAGAGTGTCAGCCTCTTGCCTGCGACCTCTGCGGATTTCCTGTTCACCGTTTCTTCTTTACCTTGCGCATGCTCTGCTGGAGCATCGCGATCAGATCGGCCGGTCCTTCTCCCCCTTCTTCCTCGACCTCGGGGGCCTCTACCGGCACCTTTTCCTTCACTTTCTTCTTCAGGAGATCAAGGATCTTCTTCCGGCGATCATTCGCATACTTGTCCGGTTTGAACTCGGCTATCATCTCTCTGATGACCTTTTTCATGCGGTCTTTTTCTGCGGATTCAACCCTTGCTTCTTCCGGGGCGATGTCATTGTCCGGGAGTATCTCATCGCTGTAGTGCAGCGTGATCAGAGACAGGGCACCAGCCGTGCTTTTAACCGCCACGAGGTATTCCCGCTCGCCCAGTACAAACTTAGCCAGGCCTGCCTTGTTGGTCCGGCGCATCACCTCGGCCAGCAGGGAGTAGGACTTTTCTCCCCCCTTCGAAGGGATGAGATAATACGGGTGGTCATAGTAGATGGGGTCCACCCCCTCCATGTCGATGAACTCGATGATCTCGATGGTGCGGCTGCGCTCGGGAGACACGGACTCCAGCTCCTCGTCCGTGATCAGCAGGTGCTTGCCGGACCCGATCTCGTACCCTCTGATGATCTCGTCGGGAGGAACGATCTTCTCTTCATCCGGACAGACCATCCTCCTCAGGAGGGGTGAATAGTCCTTGCTGTGGAGCAGGCGGAAGGAGACCCTTCCGGGCTCGACGGCCCTTATCAGATGCACGGGGATAGCCACCAGGCTGAAGCTGACTGTTCCGCTCCATATGCCCTGAAGGGACGGTTCATTCCCGCTGTCTGCGGACAGCTTCGGCGGAAGCCTTACTGAGCCTTGCTTTTTCATCTACGCGACCTTCCTCAGGCTCGCCTCAAGTGCCTCGAGCAGTTTGTCGGATGAAGTCGGCTTGACCCGCCTGGGCCGCAGGATCGCGATCTTCTCTCCGCGGGCCTTTTTGTCGATCAAACCCTGCAGCTTCTTAAGGTGCTCGTTCTCGAATTTCTGAGGCTGGAAAGGGGCTGCCATCTGGTTGATCAGGTCGCTGCCGATCTTCAGCTCCTTTTCGGACAGGGAAATTCTCTCGAGGTCGAGGGACGTTACCGGGATGACCTCGTCGGCGTACCGCAGCGTGTTCAGGCGGAGGGTCTTCCCGCTGATGCTGAGCGCCCCGATGTATGAGCGTTTTCTCATGGCCCAGGTGCATATGCCCGCCGCGTCCATTTCCCGCATGGCCGCGGCAAGTGTGCCGTATCCTGTGGTCCTGGTGTCGGGTTCGAGATAGTAGACGCGCTCGAAAAACAGGGGGTCGATCCGTTCGGTCTTCACGAACTCGTGGACCTCTATGGTCCGGCTGTCTTCGGGTTCGACCTGCTCCAGCTCCTCAGGATCGATGAGGATGTATCTGCCCTTCTCCGATTCGAACCCTTTTGTCTGTTCCTCCGGGGGTACGGGCACCTTTTCGTAAGCGCAGACCAGCTGCTGCTTCAGCCTGACCTGGTCGCGCACGTGGAGGAGGTGAAACTGAATCCGCTCTTCCCTGACCGCGGTGTGCAACTTCACCGGCACATCGAAGCCGCCGAAATGGATGAATCCTTTCCAGATCGCTCTCCCTGCCACTTGAAAGCCCCCTGCAGTGCCATATTCCGGATCGTTTTTCCCGCTGCCCCTTAATAGGCCATACTTATACTATTGGCGAAAAGTCCGTTGTCAATCCGGCACCCTGCAGTACCCCTTGCTGCCGATAACGAGGGCAACCTCCGGGCCTGAATATGCAGGTTGGGCGGTGAAGGCATACTTTGTCTAAAAGAAATGGGCCAAAAGAAGATGGAGCTTCCTACCACCTCTGTTCCCAAGCTGGAGCTTGGGAACTAGAATTGCGTCCCCAGGGGACCGCCTGGATGCGCTGGTTGGGTTGCTTCGCTATTACTGATTTATCTACGATTTGCTCCACACTGCCAGCAGGAAGTGAACTGAGGTTCGAGTATTTCACCGCATTTCGGACAACGCCACACTATCCCTATGGTTACATGTGAACCAAGCCCTTTTTCATAGCGTGAGACGATTTTCATTGCCTGTTCTATCTGACTATCTTCTTGAATCCAAACTGATGGCAGAGTGTCTGCTGTTATAGCGAGTTCCCCCAAGGCACCATAGAGCGCTTCTCCCCGTACTTCTGATTCAATACCTTCCAACTCCAGAAGACTTTTAACCAAGTGTGCTTCCGTGGGATGTCTTGCGATAAACACTTTTTTCATAGTTAATCTCCAGCAACTCACAGCTGAGATCACCTGCCGCAGCTGTGCCGCGATCCGCTGCATTGAATGGTTGGCACTTCTGCAAACAGCTTTCGTAAACTGCTCCAATTAACAGCGCTTGTTCCCATGACCTCGAATAGAGATCGTTCCAGGATATGCAGTCCAAGCTCGTCATAACAACATAGATATTTCTTCTGGCTGTCTCAGGTTGATAACGTATGTTTCATAACGCCTGCTTCAGATGGTTGATTATTCACAATTATGAGAAACACTTTGATGAAAACGGCTTTTCAGCATCATCTGCAAGCTCCATCAGAATCCGGAGAGGGAGCAAAGTAGGTGTTCTTGATGCGGAAGTAGTTCCGTACGATGAATGCCAGGGGCTGCCGGAAGGGATAAACCATTCTGGGGATGAAAACCAGACGGTTCAGCATCTCGAAACCTTCCCGCATGTCGATAGACTCCCATGAAACAGTCTCACCCCGACGGGGAAAATTCCAGGTGTTGAATTTGCGTGCCAGTTGTTCGGTGCGGAACACCGCTTCAAAATGCAACGGGCCTTTGAGGAGAAGCGGCTTCATCCGGGAGGCACTACGTACGGCCTCTGCTGCCGTGCGGCGAAGTCTTTCCCTTCCCTCAGAAAGGTATTGCCGGCTACGTTCACCTGAAGTATATGCGTCCTTGTTTTTGTCTACTGTTACTGCCTTGGCCCAGGGCAAGGTCTGCAGGGCCTGATGAACTGCGATGTCTTCCCCCGAGACAAAGCCGATGGGGATGCCTAGTTCCCCCAGGTAGCCGCCATAGATGTCCATCTCTCCCACCGCAGAGCCATTCAGTCGGAGCTCTGAAAAAACCCCGTAGTGGGTGTGGGGGAAAAAAGCATCCGGAGTGCCGGAAGCTGCGTGGATAGCCACATACAGAACCAGATCAAGACCGGATATGTTGCCGAACAGGGAAGGACTGACATAATGACCACCCAGATACTCAGCCCTGGCATCCAGCCTTCTGATCAGGCAGTTGAAGCCGACTTCATGGGTGTCCTTGACCAGTACCCTTGTTGCGCCGCCATCAAAGGCACCGCAGATCACGTGATTCACATCCTCTGTTAAACATTCCCTGCCGTACTGCCATTCCCTGGTTCCCATCCGGCACTGCCGCATGCGCCAGATCCCGAAGCTTCCTTCGATATCAGCAAAAACGCCTACATGCACAGGTGATGCCCTTGTGTAGTTACGGCCTTGCCGGGAAGGTCTGCATCTATCGCCATTTCTTCGGGATGAAGCAGTTGAATTTTCATCTCTCACCCGACCCAGGTAGTCAAGTTATCCACGGGCTCACGTTCCGAGCGGATATGATTAGCAGGGAAATCAGGGTCTGGATATCCCAGTGCAATAGCAATAATCAAGCGCTTCGACTCATTGATGCCGGTGTGCTTGCGAAAAACATCAGGGTATAAAATACCCTGGTCTTCGATGCAGGTACCAAGGCCGAAGTGCAGGGCGGCAAGGCAGATATTCTGCATCACCGCACCGATATCGAGCAGAGGACCTGCTTCGGTCAATGCCTTGTCGCACACGATGACTACAGCAGCCGGGGCATCGAAAAACCGAAAGCCGCGTTCAAACCACCAGGACCTTTTTTCCTTGTCTTCCCTGGGGATATCCATGGCTTTGAACAACAGCTTGCCTAGAGCCACCTGACGTTCCTTGTATACACTCTCCATGGGCCATCCGACCACAAGGTGATCCGGCTGCATGGCTGCCCCGCTCTTGAGCTTTTCAGCAACCCCGCCTCTGAGCCGGTCCAGCCTCTCACCGAGTACCACAACAAATTCCCATGGTTGGGTATTCATAGCCGATGGTGCGCAGCAGGCGATGTTGAGGATTTCCCTGATCACGTCCCTGGATACCGGCCTGGATGTGAACGCCCGGACACTTCTCCTTTGTCGTATGCCCTCTATCAACTCCATCTTACCTGCTCCTTTTTTCAGATCGTTTTCAGTATCTTCGGTTGCCTTTTCTTATTTATATCCGGGAGGATGCCAACGAGCTGACCAGCGGCCACTGGGGCAAGTGAGCGTTGAATTCAGCAAGAGCATACGGCCCACAATCATCTCCGCAGAGTCAAAATCATTCAGGTGGATGGCGGGTTTATTATGTACAAATTGAATTCTTTGAGATGAGCATTACAATGATGGGTTGCGCTTTGCTCCGCCCACCCTGCATCGAAAAAAACGAGATTCTTCACTTCTCCTTCGCTGCGCTCAGGACATGGTTCAGAATGACAAGATTAATAAAAGGGCAGGTACTATGCCTGCCCCTGCAAGTCTTTGGTTCACTGGCCGCTCTTGTCAACCGGCACCAGCTCGACCTTGAGGGGCTGATTCGATTGCTTGTCCACCTGAACCTGTGCCTCCCACTCATAGTATGCAGGCATGCTCAGGCGCACCTCATGGCCGCCCAAGGGCACCTTGAGCGAGAGCGGGGTCTTGCCCTTGAAACCGCCGTCAACGAACAGCTGCGCCCCCTGCGGCGTGCTCTCGACCATGAGGCTCCCCATGGGGACCTCCGGGGCCTTCTTCCCGGTCGTGAGGTAGACGGCGCCGAACACCACTACCACTGCAGCCGCGAGGACCGCTATTATTATGCCCGGATGCGTCTTCTTTTCACGCACTGCTGCAACTTGTCCGGGCTCCCGGGCCTTGAGAAATGCCCGCAGGCTGCCCGCCAGTTCCCTGCCGTCGGAAAAGCGTGCTTCAGGCGGCTTCTGCAGGCATTTCATGATGATGTCGGACAATTCTCCAGGGGTGTTTTTTTTCAGCTCGTCAGGCCTGGCCGGGGTCTCGGTGGTGATGGCATGGAATATGGCAGCCAGGTTGTCGCCCCTGAAGGGCCTCTCGCCGGCGGCCAGCTCGTAGAGGATGACGCCCAGCGAATAGAGGTCAGAGCGGCCGTCCACCTTCTTCCCCATGACCTGCTCCGGCGACATGAAGTTCGGCGTGCCCAGGATCTCACCGGCCTGGGTCTGGTGGCTCGCCTCGGGGTCTTCGATATGGGCGATGCCGAAGTCGGTCAGCTTCACCACGCCACCCGGCGCTATCATGATGTTCTGCGGCTTGATGTCACGGTGCACGATACCGTGGATGTGGGCATAGCTGAGGCTGTCCGCCACCTGGATGCCGATGTGCGCGATCTCCTCGGGGTCGAGGGGCTTTTCCCTGCAGTAGATGTTGAGCGGAACGCCTTCGAGGAATTCCATGGCGATGTAGACCGTTCCCTGGTCTTCACCCACGTCATAGACCGTCACGATGTTCGGGTGCGCCATACGGCCGATGGCCTTGGCCTCCTTGAGGAACCTCTGGACAAAATCCTCGCTGCTCACGCGGTCGGGCCTCAGGACCTTCAGCGCTATGGTCCTGTCTATCTGGGGGTCGTGGGCCTGGTAGACCACGCCCATGGACCCCTTTCCCAGCTCCTTGACGATCTCGTAGCGGCCGTAGTTCATATGCTACCTTTCCTTCACGAAGGATATGATGGTTTCCATGGGAATCAAGAGCCCCGAGAGATTATCCCCCTTCATCCTTCCCTTCACCACGGCAACGAGGTTCCCGTCGCTGTCGAAAACAGGGCTCCCGCTGCTGCCGGGCTCCACCTCCATGCGTACCTGTAGGAGAGGCTGTCCGTCGACCAGCCTCGGCGGACCGTCCACATAGCCGGACGACATGGTCCCTGCACGGTTGAGCGGGCAGCCGATGGAAAAGACCTTCTGCCCCATGCCGGGCACGGGGTTGGCCTTGTTCAGGTGGATCGCCTTTTCGAATGCATGGCTGCATTCAAGGAGGGCCAGGTCCCTGTCGAAATCGGCCCTGAGGAGATGCCCCGCCAAGGTCCGGCCGTCCGGGAAGATGATCGTGATCCTGGTCGGTTTCCTGAGGGTATGCGCTGTGCAGAGGATCAGGCCTGAGGTGTCCACCACGAACCCGGTGATCTGGATGGTCCTGTCGCCCACAACGGCCTTTATGCATACGACCGATTCCATCCTTCCTGCAACCGGTGCAGGGCTGTTGCTGACAGGGCCGCTGTGGTTCGTGGAGTAGCCCTGAAGGTAGGCCGCCAGGTATTTCCACAATTCCCGGGCACCACCCTGCGGGCCCTTCACCACGGATATCTCGGCGGCAACGGGTGAGTGGTGCCTCAGGGCGATTTCCCACCTCGAAGCGTTCTTCACAGCGGTGAGGACGAGGGAGTCATCGAGTGATGTCGTGCTTGTTTCATACCCGGCATGCTTCAGCCAGCCGGTTATGACCTGCTCGGCCTCATACCGGGGGGCCTCGATAACCCTGGTCTCCGCAGGTTCTGCAGCAAAGGAAGCGGTATTGAAAAGGAAGAGGAAAGATAGAATCAGTGGATAGTGGATAGTGGTGAGTGGTGAGTGAAAGGAAGAAAAATGATTCCATAAGCTCTGCACTATCCACTCACCACTATCCACTTCTTTATTCCTTCCACTCACCA
>DATKLV010000322.1:0-6047 GCA_035542255.1 Desulfomonilia bacterium
AAGTTACACCCCGATAGCTCCGGATGCCGATGCAGTGTATGAACGAATCTATGAGGTCGACGTCTCTTCCCTTGAACCCCAGGTGGCCTTCCCCTACTCGGTGGATAACGTGCGCCCGGTCGGCGAGGCCTTAGGCATCAAGGTCCATCAGGCGTTCATCGGCTCATGCACCAACGGCCGCCTTGAGGACCTGCATATCGCCGCCGACATACTCAGGGGAAGGCAGGTTGACCCTGATGTCCGGCTTTACGTCGCCCCGGCCTCCTGGGAAACATACCGGCAGGCCATGAAAGACGGGACACTGGAAGTTCTGATGGATGCCGGTGCCGTGATAGAGGGTTCATCCTGCGGACTCTGCTTCGGTGCCCACCATGGGCTCCTGGCATCCGAGGAGAACTGCATCGCAGCCATCAACCGCAACTTCAAGGGCAGGATGGGTAGTTCAAAGGCGCAGGTATTCCTTGCATCTCCGGCCACCGTAGCCGCCTCTGCAGTGGAAGGCTCTATAGCCGACCCAAGGGCGTATGCGGACAAGGGAGGCCGAGGGGCATGCTGAATATCATTCGCGGCAGGGTCTGGAAGTTCGGTGATAATGTTGATACAGATGTGATAACCCCCAGCATATATGTGGATGCCCCCATGGAAGAGATGAAGAGGCATGTACTTGAGGCCTTGAACCCGTGCTTCTCCCGGGAGGTCAAGCCGGGCGACGTGATCATCGCCGGCAGGAATTTCGGTTGCGGGTCCAGCAGAGAGACGGCGCCGAACGCCATCCAGGCCCTTGGAGTGGCGGCCGTGGCAGCCGAGTCCTACGGCCGCATCTTCTTCCGCAACGCCATTGCCATCGGCCTGCCCATCGTCACCTGTCCGAGGGTGTCTGCATCTTTTAACGGCGGGGATGAGGCAGAGCTGGATATACCGCGAGCCATGGTAAGCAACCTCACGCAGGGCTTAACCCTCTCCGGCGAGATCCTGGCGAAGGATATCCTCGATATCCTCTCTGCAGGGGGGATCCTCGCCTTGCTGAAATCCCGGATGGGCTCGGTTTCCGGCCCCCGTTAGGCCCTGGCAGGACCCAGGTTCGAATCCGGTCTATCAAGCTTTCCGGGACCCCTCACCCCGACCCTCTCCCCATGGAGTATGGGGAGAGGGGATGATAACTTCGAACATCGTAATGAGGAATCCTCTCCGCGATGAAGTATGGTGAGAGGCTGAGAGGGCTTCAAACAACACGATGAGAAATCCCCCTCTCCACCTTCCAGGGGGAGAGGGCCGGGGTGAGGGGATTTTGCTTTTGATCCCCTTGAACCCGGTAAGAAATGTAGGTTGGGTTGAGCCTGCGAAACCCAACACACGGTATGTCATATGATAAGAACATCAAAGGACCGGTTCATGTCTCGATTTTGTTGGGTTTCGTTCCTCAACACAACCTACGATCTTTGAGCCAAAACCCTGAGTGAAACGAAGGTGAGGCGAAGAATATCTGTCGAGACCCTTCGCCTCCGGCTCAGGGTGACAAAATTATTCATGGTTCAGAGCGCGGCCGGTGAAGTGCTCGCCTCCATTTTCGGGCGGCCGATGAGGGCGGTGATGATGAGTGCCAGGATGGAGATCATCAGGAGAAGGGTAACGGCATTTTCGTAGGAGGCCGTCATATCGAAGATCTTTCCCAGAAGCACCGAGCCGACAGCCAGTCCCAGGATCTGGAAGGAGCTCACTATCCCGATAAGTTTGCTGAAGTGCAGGACGCCGAACCTTTCGCCGATGAAAACAGGCAGCAGCGTGACGAATGCACCCAAAGCAAGGCCGTAGAAAACGACAAATCCCCAGACAAACAAAGACAGGCTTGAAATAAGCATGATCGAGCCGAATCCGAGGATGTGCATGATCCAGCTCACTGCGATAAGGTTTTTCTTCGCTATCTTATCAGAGAGAAATCCGAAGAGGATTCTTCCCAGCACGCTCATACCCAGGGTCAGGCTCCACAGCGTGCCTGCACGATCGATCCCGTAGCTCCTGAAAAGGGCTATGGCATGCATGGTCAGCCCTCCGAGGATTATGCAGAATAGGGTCATCATCGCACACGTCAGGTTGAAGGGTAATGTCCTGAGCGCTTCTTTTACGGTGAGCCCCTTTGATATCTTCAGGGAGTTCGGTGTCTCCGGCTCCGGATCGGCTGTCCCGTCCGGAACGAGACCGAGATCTTCCGGCCTGTCTCTGATGATGAACACGATGGTCGGAACCACGATGATCAGCACCATTACCCCCAGCACCCGGTATGCCCACCGCACCCCATAGGCATCATTGACAGCGCCGGCGATGTATACCATGACCATTCCCCCGAGCCCGGTGCCCGTCATGATCAGGCCCATGGCGGTTCCCCTGCGTTTCTCGAACCAGTGGGATATGATCGTCTGGCTCGGCACCAGACTCACGCTTGCCAGCCCCACGGCAACAAAGGCATAGACACCGTAGAACTGCCACAGCGCTTGAACAAAACTTCCGAGAGTCATGCCGGAACCGACCACCAGGGCACCGAACAGCTGCACCTTCTTGACGCCGAATCGCGCTACCGCAAGGCCCACAACAGGGCTTAACAGGCCCACCAGGAGCGCTGCGATCGTGAAACTTAACGATATCTGGGTCCGATTCCATCCGAATGCCTTCTGTATAGGCTCCATGAAAACCGATACGGTATAGAAACCGGAACACAACCCTACAAACAGCACAATGAATGTGGCAAGGACAATCCACCATCCATAAAACATTTTTCTCATGTCGCGCGCATGCCTCTGTAATGCCTGCGGAGAGCGGTCTGAAGCTTATCGAGATAGATGTACATGACCGGAGTTATATAAAGGGTAACGACCTGCGAGAAGAGGAGGCCTCCGACCACGGCAACCCCCAGCGGCTGCCGTGTTTCGCCCCCTGCGCCCAGCCCGATGGCTATGGGCAGGGTCGCCATGAGGGCCGACATGGTGGTCATCATTATGGGCCTGAACCGGATGAGGGCGCCTTGGTAGATAGCCTCCTCCGGGTGCTTGCCCTCCTTCCTCTCGGCCTCCAGGGCGAAGTCGATCATCATGATGGCATTTTTCTTCACGATCCCGATGAGCATGATGATCCCGACCAGTGCGTAGAGGTTGAGATCTATGTGGAAGATCATCAGGGTCAACAGTGCGCCCAGCCCGGCAGACGGCAGCCCCGACAGGATGGTAAGGGGATGGACGAAGCTTTCGTAGAGTATGCCGAGCACGATATAGATGACCAGTATGGCCACCAGGATCAGGATGCCGAGACCCGCCATGGATGCCTTGAAGGCCTGTGCCGTTCCCTGTGAGCTGCCGGTTATAGTCGCTGGAAGGACCGATCTCGAAGTCTTTTCCACATCATTGACCGCATCGCCCAGCGATTTGCCCGGGGCGAGGTTGAAGGAAAGGGTTACCGCAGGAAGCTGCCCCAGGTGGTTCACCGTGAGGGGACCGACGGTCTGATCCATGCTGGCAACCGTGCTCAAGGGGATCAGGTTGCCTGAGGACGAACGGATATAGAGGAGGCTCAGGGCAGCAGGGTCCATCTGAAACTGCGGTTCAAGCTCGAGAATGACCTGGTACTCGTTGGTGGGTGCAAAGATCGTGGAGACCTGATTCGAGGAATACGCGTTTTGGAGCGCAGTCTCTATCTGAAGGGCGCTGAGGTTAAGGGCCGAGGCTTTATCTCGGTCAATGGTAATCGAGACCTGGGGGTTCTTGATCTGAAGGTCGCTCGTCACGTCCTGAAACCCCGGCAGTTCCTTCAGCTTCGATTCCATGATAGGGGCAAATTTATACAGATCGTTGATGTCCGGGCTCTGCAGGGTGTATTGATACTGGCTTTTCGTCAGGTATCCCCCGATGCGGATGGGCGGCGGGTTCTGCATGTAGACCTGTATACCGGTGACCGATGCAAGCTTCGGTCTGAGCTCCTGGATCACCTCATCCGCACTGAGACGGCGTTCGCTCCGCGGCTTCAGACGGGCCATCATGGTGCCGGCATTGGCCGAGCTGCTGCCTCCCCCTCCGCCGACGCTCGACATGACGATATCGACATTTTTATCCTGCTGCAGTATTCGGGCGACCTTTTTCTGGTGCTCTACCATTGACTTGAACGAAGTCCCCTGTGCCGACTCCGTGGAAGAGACGATGAGCCCTATATCCCCGCTGGGGAGGAACCCTTTGGGCATGACTGCATAGAGGTAAACGGCCCCCACCAGGAAGAGGAGAGAGATGTTGAG
Organism: Desulfomonilia bacterium; assembly: GCA_035542255.1. GTDB lineage: Bacteria > Desulfobacterota > Desulfomonilia > UBA1062 > UBA1062 > MWEI01. The sequence goes on from DATKLV010000322.1 coordinate 4,274, forward strand.
GGTGGTCAGCCGGTGGTGCAGAACCCATTGAAGGCTCCTGTCGTACGCGTGTAGCATTCCGTCAAAAAACCGCTCGGAGGCCTGATAGATCCTGTTGTGCTTCTTTTGTTCAGTGGGGCGCAGGGTGATGCTGGCAAGCATGGGAGTCAGGCTGAGCGACACGAACCCGGAAATGAGAACTGCGACCGCGATGGTGACGGCGAATTCGTGTAGCAGCCTCCCGACGATCCCCCCCATAAAGAGGATCGGGATGAAGACAGCTACGAGGGAGATCGTCATTGAGATGATGGTGAAGCTTATCTCCTTCGATCCGCTGAATGCCGCATCCAGGGGTTTCTCTCCCTGTTCCAAGTGACGGACGATATTCTCCAGCATGACAATCGCATCGTCCACGACAAACCCCACGCACAGCGTCAGCGCCATGAGCGAAAGGTTGTCGAGGTTATACCCGCCGAGGTACATCACCGCAAAGGTCCCCACCAGGGACATGGGCAGCGCGAGGCTGGGGATGATTGTTGCAGATACGTTGCGCAGGAAAAGGAAGATGACCAGGACCACGAGCACCAGGGCGAGCAGCAAGGTGAGCTGGACATCCCTGATGGAATCCTTGATGGATACGGAACGGTCGTAGAGGATTTCGACGTTCATGGATGCAGGGGCCAGTACACGGTATTTCGGAAGGATATCCTTGATGGACTGTGCAACCTCGACGGTATTGGTCCCGGGCTGGCGCAGGATCGCCAGAACAATTGACCGGTTATTGTTGAACCATGAGGCGACCTTGTCGTTCTGGACGCTGTTGATGATGCGGCCCAGCTCACCGAGCCGTATAGGCGAACCATTGCGGTATCCCACGATCAGGGGTTTGTAGGCATCCGCGTTTGTCAGCTGGCCGGCGGTCTGGACGGTGTATGCCTTCTGTGCTCCCCAGAGGGTGCCTGTCGGGAGATTCACATTCCCGGCGGCGACAGCATTGGCGACCTCATCGATCCCGATGGATCTGCTGGCCAGGGCCTTCGGGTCGAGCTGTACCCGGACGGCATACTTCTGCGATCCGAAAACCTGCACCTCGGCCACGCCGTTGATCATGGAAATACGCTGCGCAAGGAGCGTTTCTGCGAATTCGTCCACGGCTGACAGCGGCATGGTCGGCGAATTCAGTGAAAGGAGAAGAATGGGCTGCTCCGCAGGATTCACCTTCCTGAAGAAAGGCGGGCTCGGCATGTCCGTGGGGAGCAGGCGTGCGGCGGTACCGATGGCGGTCTGGACATCCTGGGCCGCCGCATCGATGTTCCGGTTCAGGCTGAACTGCAGGGTGATCTGGGTGGTCCCCAGGGCACTCGTCGAGGTCATGGAGTCAAGGCCGGCGATAGTGGAGAACTGCTGTTCGAGCGGAGTGGCAACGGCCGAGGCCATGGTCTCCGGACTTGCACCGGGGAGGCTTGCCGAGACACGGATGGTGGGAAAGTCGACATTGGGGAGCTCGCTGACGGGCAGCGCGCGGTAGGCCACAATACCGAAGAGGAGGATGGAGAACATGACCAGCGTTGTCATGATGGGCCGTTCTATGAAGATGCCGGATATATTCACCTTGTCACCGCTCTTTTATTGCTTCGCGTTCTTTATGGTTACCCTTGCTCCCGGTATGAGCCGTATCTGACCGTCCGTGACAACCCGCTCACCTGCATCAATCCCTTTCAGGATGACGGTCTCGCCGTTCATGGCTTGACCGGTCTCAACAGGTCTCATTTCAGCTTTGTATCCAGGGTTTATG
>DATKLV010000323.1:0-7442 GCA_035542255.1 Desulfomonilia bacterium
GCGTCTGGAGCAGAATCCGAACCAGTCGGTGCAGAAGCTGTTGAACAAGGCGATCTTCGAGTTCGACCTCTCGCCCGTCGATGCCGAATTCCTCACCCGTTTTTTCCACGACCGGGCGGCATGACATGAGCTTGTTATGCCCCAGCTGCTTGTAAGCTGGGTAAAAGGATGTCTTGCACTTGCGTAACTCAGGCGGAGGGCTTGGTTGATTTTGCAGCCACAGCCGGGGATCTTTTAAATCAGACTCGTCCGGTAAAGCCTTTATTTTTACTGCCCTCAATTTGACCATTGATTCATCTCATAAGCTATGGTGAGATCACACACATGAATCTCGATGATAGGGATCGGGCAATCCTTGCACTGGCCCAGGGGGACTTGAGCATTTGTGAAGAGCCCTTTGATGAATGGTCCGGAAAGCTCGGTATCCCCGTGGAGGAGATCATATCCCGGCTTCAAGCGCTCAAGGAAAAAGGCGTGATCAGGTATATGAAGGCGATCCTCAGGCATAAACAGGCAGGCTTCACGGCAAATGCCATGGTGGTATGGGCCGTGCCCGAGCCCCGCGTGGATGAGATCGGAGAAAAGATCGCATCCGCTGCTGCGGTGAGCCACTGCTATGAGCGGGAAGGATTCGGCCGCTACACTATCTTCTCCATGATCCATGCCCGTTCGAGAGATGAGATCATGAAAACTCTCAGCACGATTGCTCGATCTGTCGGCATCGACGACTATCAGGTGTTCTGGAGTATCAAGGAGCTGAAGAAATCATCCATGAGGTATTTTCAGGAGGAGGAATCCCGTGATGAATAAAGACCTGTTCGAGGCTGCTCAGAAGGTCATCCCGGGAGGCGTTAACTCACCTGTCCGGGCATTCCGGAAGGTGGGGGGAACCCCCCGGTTCATCGCACAGGGGGAGGGGGCCTTCATCATGGATGCCGAGGGAAAGCGTTACATCGATTTCGTGCTCTCCTGGGGTCCGCTCATCCTGGGTCACTGTTATCCTCCGGTTGTAGAGGCAGTCAGGCGCCAGGCCGGTATCGGCATGAGCTACGGCGCCCCCACGGAACAGGAGACGGAGATGGCCGAGCTCGTGTGCAGTGCATTCCCCTCCATCCAGAAGGTCCGTTTCGTCAGCTCAGGGACCGAGGCGGCCATGAGCGCCGTCAGGCTTGCACGGGCCGCCACAGGAAGGCAGCTCGTCGTCAAATTTGAGGGGTGCTACCACGGACATGTCGACAGTCTTCTGGTCAAGGCGGGTTCTGGGTTATTGACCCTGGGTGTCCCGGATTCCGCGGGAGTCCCGGAGGTTGTCGCATCCACCACGGCAGTGCTTCCCTACAATGATGTCGAGAAGTTCGAGGAATTCATGAAGAATCGCGGGTCCGAGGCGGCTGCAGTCATCGTGGAGCCCGTGGCAGGTAACATGGGGGTGGTGCTCCCCAGGAGGGGTTTTCTGAATGCGCTCCGGCAGCGGACAAAGGCTAGCGGAACACTGCTCATCTTCGATGAGGTGATAACAGGGTTCAGATTCTGCTTCGGGGGATACCAGGCAATTGCAGGCATAATACCCGATCTCACCTGCCTGGGCAAGATCATCGGAGGAGGCCTGCCGGCTGCGGCCTTTGGAGGCAGGGCCGACATCATGGACCTGCTCTCACCGATGGGTCCTGTCTACCAGGCAGGCACGCTGTCGGGCAACCCCCTGGCCATGGCTGCAGGCATTTCGACACTGAAGGCGCTCAAGGAGCTGAATCCCTACGAGGCTCTCGGCAATGCCATGGCTGCCTTTACTTCGGATCTCGAAGCACAGGCAGCAAATGCGGGTGCTCCTCTATGGATCAATCGGATCGGATCCATGGCAGGGATGTTTTTCCATGAAGGGGCGGTTGAGACCTTTGATGATGTCATGGCCGGCGATTCCCAGAAGTATGCCCGGTTTTTCCATGCCATGCTGGATGAAGGCGTTTACCTGGCGCCGTCGGCTTATGAAGCGCTCTTCGTCAGCACAGCGCATACGTCTGAAATCATGGAGAAGGCATCAAAGGCCGCAGCAATAGCATTTACGAGACTCTAGGCCGCGGCATATCTGAGAGGGCCTCTTCCGCGCTCGACTGGGAAAAGGCGGCAAAGACACCTTCCGGACATTCGGGGAAGGCAATGGCGAGCACATCCTCAATGCACTCAACGAAGTGGATGGTGAGATCATTGGTCACGTACGGCTCAATGTCGCGCAGGTCCTTCTCGTTCATCCTGGGCAGGATGATGGTGGTGAACCCGGCTCTCCTAGCAGCGAGCACCTTCTCCTTGATGCCTCCCACCGGCAGGACTACACCTCGAAGTGTGATCTCACCCGTCATGGCGAGATCATCGCGGACCACCTTGTTCGTCATGAGTGATATAATGGATGTTACAATAGTCACCCCTGCGGACGGGCCGTCTTTAGGAATGGCACCGGCCGGTACGTGGATGTGTATGCACTGGTCCTTCTCGATCGTACATCCCATACCCTTGATGATGCTCAAGGCCAGCCTGGCCGACTCCTTCATGACATCGCCCATCTGACCCGTGAGGATCATCTCGTCTTTCCCCTGAACCTGTGCGGACTCCACAAACAGGATCTCCCCGCCGTAGGGTGTCCAGGCAAGGCCTGTTGCGATGCCCGGGATGCGGGTCCGCTGTTTGGCTTCCGGGAGATAACGAACCGGGCCCAAGGCCTTTTCGATCAGGCTCTTGTCGATGACGAAGTCGTCGGAGCAGCCCTTGGCCACCTGTGATGCGATCATGCGCAGGGTCGATGCGATCTCGCGCTGGAGGTTCCGCACACCCGACTCCCTGGTGTAGTGACGGATGATGTGGCCTATGGCCTCGTCGAGAAAATCGATGCATCTGCCTTGGAGCCCGTTGGCCTCGATCTCCCTGGGTATCAGGTAATTACTTGCAATGGCGATCTTGTCCTCGTGTGTGTATCCCTCGATTTCCACGATCTCCATGCGGTCCTTCAGGGCTGCGGGGATCGTGTCCACCACATTGGCAGTGGTGATGAAGAGCACCTTGGACAGGTCATAGGGCACATTCAGGTAGTGGTCCGTGAAATGGCTGTTCTGCTCCGGATCCAGGGCTTCCAGGAGTGCGGATGCAGGATCGCCATGGATGTCGCGGGTGAGCTTGTCGATCTCGTCCAGCATGAATACGGGGTTTATGGTGCCGGCCGTCTTGATGCCGTTTATGATGCGGCCGGGCAAAGCCCCGATATAGGTCCGACGATGGCCCCTGATCTCCGCTTCGTCGCGCACACCGCCCAGAGATATGCGCACGAACTTGCGGCCCATGGCCCTGGCGATGGATTTGCCGAGTGATGTCTTGCCCACGCCCGGCGGACCGACAAAGCAGAGGATCGGTCCCTTGAGGTCTTTCTTGAGCCTCTTGACCGACAGGAATTCCACAATCCTCTTCTTGGGTTTCTTCAGATCGAAGTGGTCTTCATCAAGGATCTGCTCCACCTTGGAGATCTCGAGGTTGTCTTCTGAACCTTCTTTCCATGGCAGGTCAAGGATCCAGTCAAGGTACGTTCGGATCGTGACATATTCCGATGATGAAGGCTGCATCCGCGCGATCCGTTTGAGGTCTTTTTCCATCTCGGGCTTTACCTCTTCGGGCAGGCCTTTTGCCTCGATCTCGCTCCGCAGTTCATCCATCTCATCATCGACGTCCGAGCCGCTTTCACCCAGCTCCTTCTTGATGGCCTTGAGCTGCTGTCGTAGATAGTATTCCCTCTGGGCGTTGTTGATCTCACCTCTGGCCTTTTCGGTGATCTTTGAGGAGAGCTCCAGGATATCGAGCTCTTCCCGCAAGGCTTCATAGAGGAGGGTGAACTTTTTCTCAAAGCTCCCCTCTTCGAGAATCTGCTGCTTCTTGACGATAGGGACCGGCAGATTCGTGGCCGTGGTCGAGAGCAGCATGAGAGGGTCTTTAATCTTTGCAAGGTTGGAAAGGATCGTGTCCAGGTTCTGGTAGGACAGTCGTGCGAGCTGGGTCAGGAGATCCCTGGTGGAAAGTGCCAGTGCATAGATCTGTTTATCCGGCTCAAGGTTTTCGGTTATATGGGTAACACGAACCTTCAAATAGGGCTGATCCGTCACCTTTTCTTCTAGACGCACCTTCTGAAGACCTCTTATCATGATGGAGAGTTCGCCCGGCTTGTTCGACGTGACCTTTGTGATCTTGGCCACGCAGCCGATGCGGAAGAGATTATCCCACGCCGCCGGCACGAGTTCCTGGGGTTTCCTCATCCCGACGGCCACAATGGAGCTGCCGGTATTGTGAAATTCCCTTATGAGCGAGGCTGAAGAGGGATTCGTTACGATGAGAGGCAGCACCGCACCAGGGAGCAGGATGGCGTCTTTTAGGGGCAGCACCGGCATGATATCATGCAGCTCTTCGACCTCTAGAGGTTCGGACTCATCGTTGCTGTTCCTGAAGATATTCTTGATCCAATCCATTACGTATATGTAGGCGAGCCTTGGAAGAAAGTCAATCCGGGGCTGAGAATCCTTTACGTGATCTGCGAGTACGGGGCGATGGTCGCATAGGATTCGATCGTCCTGTTCTCGATGACGCTGCCTATGCCGATTATAGTGCTCTTGCCGATGGCAGAATCCTTTATCCAGGTGTTCGGCATGATCTTCACGCCGGATGCTATCTGGCTTCTACCCATGATATGAACATTGGGCCAGATCTCCACATCATGGGCGATCTGGGTTACCGGGCTGATCCACGCGGAAAGCGGGTCCTTAAGGGTGACGCCTGAGTCCATGTGCATGGTATTGATGCGCTGCTGCATCCTGGACTGGGTGAAGGCAAGCTGGCTCCTGGAATTGATGCCGTGGGCCTCGTCAGGGTCAGTGACCGTGAAGGATACCGCCTTGTCCGCCATTGCCACTATATCCGTCAGATAGAATTCGCCCTTCTTGTTGTCCGAGGTTATCTTCTCCACCGATGCCAGCAGGAATTTCTTGTTGATGACATACACGCTGGTGTTTATCTCATCGATCTTCTTCTGTCTGTCAGTTGCGTCGTTATGCTCTACGATGCGGGCGACATTCCCTTTCTTGTCCCGTACGATCCTGCCGTAGCCGGATGGGTCTGCCAGACGCGCAGTGAGGATGCCCATATCCGCACCGGCATCATGGTAGACATCGAGAAGCCCCATCAGGGATTCCTTCCTTATGAGCGGCATGTCCCCGGGCAGGATGAGGACGTGCCCTGCATGTGCTTCGGAAAGAGCCTTTTTTGCCATGACTATGGCGTGGCCCGTTCCGAGCTGGGGTTCCTGGACCACGATGTTGACATGGAATGAATCGAGGTAGGGGATCACCATGTCTCTGCCGTGACCCACAACGGCGATCACACCTTCAGAGAAGTCGCCCACCAGTGTAAGAGAATAATATACCAGGGGGTATCCAAGGATCTCGTGGAGGACCTTCGGATGGTCCGATTTCAATCTGGTGCCTTTTCCGGCCGCAAGGATTATGCTACAAGTTGTGTCCATCGAGGTGCCTAGCTATCATAAAGATGAGATTTTGGCAACCGAAGCGGAATCCAATGCCCTTGTAAAAGGCGGTTGCATTTGTTAAGAGGGCTTGAGCAACCGATCCTTATGTATGAAAGGAGAAGCAGCATATGGTCTTGGAATGGGTTTCAGGACTGTTCTCAAATGATCTTGCCATCGACCTGGGCACGGCCAATACATTGGTCTATGTGAGGGACAAGGGGATTGTTCTGTCGGAACCCTCAGTGGTTGCCGTGAAGATGGAACACGGCGGGATCAACCGGATCGTTGCAGTGGGTACCGAGGCCAAGAAGATGCTGGGCAGGACGCCTGAGAATATCCAGGCCATCAGGCCCATGAAAGACGGCGTCATCGCCGACTTTGAAGCTACGGAAGCCATGTTGAAGTATTTTATCACCAAGGTGCACCAGAGGCGGCTCTTCGTACGTCCCCGGGTCATCATCTGTGTGCCTTCCGGCATCACCCAGGTGGAGAAGAGGGCGGTCAAGGAATCGGCAGAGGCTGCCGGTGCCCGTGAGGTATACATCGTGGCCGAACCCATGGCGGCCGCCATAGGCGCGGGCCTGCCCGTGACCGAGCCCATCAGCTCCATGATCGTCGATATCGGCGGCGGCACCACCGAGGTGGCGGTGATTTCTCTGTCGGGCATCGTATATACCAACAGTGTACGCGTTGCAGGCGACAAGATAGATCAGGCCATCATGCAGTATATCAAGCGTGAATATAACCTTCTCATCGGCGAGCGGACCGCCGAGATCATCAAGATCATGATCGGCTCGGCAGCGTCCGACGATGTGGAGAAGACCATCGAGGTCAAGGGAAGGGATCTTGTGGACGGTATCCCCAAGATCTTCACCATCAGTTCGGAAGAGATCCGCAAGGCATGCCAGGGCCCGGTGAGAACCATCATTGACGCCGTCCGGGTCGCCCTGGAACAGACACCTCCGGAGCTTGCAGCAGACATCGTGGACAGGGGTATAGTGCTTACCGGCGGCGGGGCCCTGTTCAAGAACCTCGACAAGCTCATCCGGGAGGAAACGGGCCTGCCGGTCATTATTGCGGAAGACCCTCTTTCCACAGTAGCCCGCGGCGCAGGGAAACTCCTGGATGATATTGAACTGTTGAGGGATGTTACGATATCAAGTTGATGGAACACGGCAGCACGCACAAGATTATTATCATAGCAGTTGCACTCGCAGTTGTGATTGTGCTGCTCTCATTAGGTCAGCACCGTTCGCTCTCCTTCGGCCTCAACCCGCTCCGGGAGGGTTTCTTCATCGGCGAAAAGATTGCCACGACGCCTTTTCGATTCGTTTACGACTTGTGGACCGACTATGTGGCCCTGGTGAATACCCGCTCAGAAAACAAAGAGCTCAAGAAAAGGTTTGAGCAATCCCAGGTCCAGTGCATGACAATGCAGGAGCTTAAGAGTGAGAATGAGAGGCTCAGCTCCATGCTGGGCTTCAAGAATGAGCATAAGGACTTCAACTTGTTCCCTGCGCGACTGCTTGCCCAGGATATAAGCCTGATCTTCAAGACCGTCATGATAGACAGGGGGAGAACCCAGGGATTCTTCTCCGGCATGCTGGTGGTATCACCCTTGGGGCTGGTGGGTAGGGTTATCTCGGTTTCACCCCATACCTCACAGGTGCTGCTCGTCACCGACCCCAACAGTGCTATGCCCGCCCTCATCGAGGAAAACCGGGTGAAGGGCATCATCAAGGGAACCGGCACGAACATGCTCAGCCTGGAATACGTGCGTAACACCGAGCTGGTGCAGGTGGGGAATATGGTGGTCACGTCAGGACTGGAAGGCATATTCCCCAAGGGCATCAGGATAGGCCGTATTGCCGATATCAGGCGCGACCCCCAT
>DATKLV010000324.1:0-5474 GCA_035542255.1 Desulfomonilia bacterium
GATAGCGCTCCTGTTTGCCATCCAGATGCTCAAGCCGGGGGCCCAGGGCACGGCAGTCCTCATATCGGACGCACCCGAAGGCCAGGTTCCCCACTATGTGATGAGGGCCTGGGGTTCAGATTATGGCGGAAGGCACTACAGCCCCAGATCTCAGGGATTTATCGGCCTCTTCATGAAGAAGCTCATCGTGCTTGCCCCCCTTCCCGACAAGACGAGCCTCGACCTCATATGCCATCCGGACGATGCAACAACCGTAAAGGCATGGCCTGAGGTTCTTGACATCCTCGAAAAGGCCTATCCGGGCGACGCCAAGGTTGCGGTTGTTCAGGACGGGACAATGCAGTATTTGCGGACGTAAGATTCAATAGTTACTTGAATAACTATTTGATAAAACTGCTCCCCTGCTCTAAAAAAAGCCTTGACACGCAACTTGACCTATTGTACCTTTTTATGGGCTGAATGATGATTCACTCATGAGAAAGCAGAGTGAATTTAAGAGAGGGGTAATCTTTCAAAGCACAAACCAGTGCTTATGCGATATATCAAGCAGATATTAGATAATCAAACTTAAGTGAGGAAGGATAGTAATGCGCCTGAACAGGCGTATATCAATGTAGTGACCAATAAACAAGGAGATGAGACATGGGTAAAGTAAAGCTTGGTTTATGGTCTTTCATGTTGGCCATAGGTGCGATGTTGTCCAATGTGCCTGTAGCCTTCGCAGGGGAAGCGGATATCAAACTTCCTGATCTGTCGAATGTGGCGTTTATAGGCAACACCCTCGGCGGATTAACGATCCTCAACATGGGTTTGGTGGTATGTGTCATAGGTTTGCTTTTCGGTCTTTACCAGTACGTACAGACCAAGAACCTGCCGGCCCATAACTCCATGCTTTCCGTTTCCAACACCATTTGGGAAACGTGTAAGACCTATCTGGGCCAGCAGGGCAAGTTCCTCGCGGGTCTGTGGGTATTGATTGCGGTCTGTATCATCTATTATTTTGCAGTACTCCAGGGCGCCCCGGCTACCAGCATCATCATCATCCTCATTTGCTCCATAGCAGGGATTATGGGCTCATACGGTGTTGCATGGTTCGGTATCAGGATAAACACCGTTGCCAATTCAAGGGCGGCTTTTGCCTCTCTTCGCACAGACCCCCTGGGCATCGTCAACATCTGCCTCCGTTCAGGCATGAGCGTCGGCCTTCTGCTGGTGAGCGTTGAGCTCTTCTTCATGATCCTGATCCTTGCATATATTCCTAAAGATCTGGCAGGCCCGTGCTTTATCGGCTTCGCCATCGGTGAATCTCTCGGCGCCAGTGCACTTCGTATCTGCGGCGGTATCTTCACCAAGATCGCAGATATCGGAAGCGACCTCATGAAGATAGTGTTCCATCTTCCCGAAGATGACCCCAAGAACCCCGGTGTTATCGCTGACTGCACCGGAGACAATGCCGGCGACAGTGTCGGCCCCACGGCTGACGGTTTCGAGACCTACGGCGTAACCGGCGTCGCACTCATTTCCTTCCTTGCCCTGGCGCTGCTCGGGAACCAGGAAATGGCAGGCAAACTGATCGTCTGGATATTTGCAATGCGTATCTTGATGATACTGACATCGCTCGTCTCCTACTTCGTCAATACAGCCCTGAGCGCCGCACTCTTCAAGGGCAAGGTCGAATTCGACTTCGAGCATCCTTTAACTAACCTTGTCTGGATAACCTCAGCGGTTTCCATCGTGGTAACTTTCGTCGCAAGCTACGTCCTGCTCGGCGACCTCGATCCCATGAAGTACCCCGACCTATGGTGGGCCCTTTCCGTGATCATCAGCTGCGGCACGATCGCCGGCGCTCTGATTCCCGAATTCACCAAGGTCTTTACCAGTACGAAGTCCCGCCATTGTGAAGAGGTCATGAATGCATCCCGCCAGGGCGGCGCTTCCCTGAACATCCTATCCGGCCTTGTTGCAGGTAACTTCTCGGCGTTCTGGGAGGGGTTGACCATCCTGATCCTGATGCTGATTGCCTACCTGGTTTCAAAGAATGCTTCTATTATGGCAATAATGCCTACAGATTTTGTCTTTGCAGCGCCGGTTTTCGCATTCGGTCTTGTGGCATTCGGTTTCCTCGGCATGGGACCGGTGACCATCGCGGTTGACAGCTTCGGTCCGGTTTCCGACAATGCCCAGTCCATCTATGAGCTCTCCATGATCGAGTCGGTGCCCAACGTAAAAGAAGAGATCAAGAAGGACTTCGGTTTCACTCCCGACTTTGAACATTCCAAACACTATCTTGAGTCTTGCGATGGTGCAGGCAACACCTTCAAGGCTACGGCCAAGCCGGTGCTAATCGGAACCGCAGTTGTCGGAGCCACGACCATGGTGTTCGGCATCATCATCCTGCTCGAGAGGCTCTTCCATAATGTTACCGCACACTTGAGCCTCATACAGCCCGAAGTTATTATCGGCCTGCTCATGGGCGGCTGCGTGATTTACTGGTTCACCGGCGCATCCATACAGGCTGTTGTGACAGGTTCTTACCGTGCTGTCGTGTACATCAAGGAAAAGATCGATCTCAGCAAGACGGCCTCCATTGAAGACAGCAAGGAAGTCGTGAAGATCTGCACGATCTACGCCCAGAAGGGTATGATCAACATCTTTGTTGTCATCTTCTTCATGGCACTGGGTCTGTCATTCTTCAACCCCTACTTCTTCGTAGGTTACCTCATCGCAATTGCCTTCTTCGGCCTGTTCCAGGCTATCTTCATGGCCAATGCCGGCGGTTGCTGGGACAATGCCAAGAAGATCGTCGAGGTTGATCTGAAAGAGAAGAATACCCCGCTGCATGAGGCCACTGTTGTGGGAGACACGGTCGGCGACCCGTTCAAGGATACCTCTTCGGTGTCTCTGAACCCGGTAATCAAGTTCACCACGCTGTTCGGTCTGCTTGCCACCGAAATCGCCGTAACCATGACGAACACCGGGCTGAGAACAGGCCTGGCAGTAGTATTCACCGCCATTGCCCTGATCTTCGTTTACCGCTCATTCTACGGTATGCGGATTACCGGCGTTTCGATCAAGAAATAAGTCTTCCTGAACAAATCGACAAGAGCCGCTGCCTCAGGTGAGAAGAGGCGGCGGCTTTTTTTATGGTTGTATTATTTCTTCCTTTTCAAAACAGTTCGATGTCATTATAGGTGAATTTGGTAATATAACGAAAAGAGGACTTCGATGCAGTGGCGAGAAATGTTGATAACCCCGGCTGAGGTCATGGAAAAGATAGAGCCCGGGATGAAGATATTCCTGGGCACCGGAGTCGCCGAACCGAGGACGCTCATCAAACAGCTCATGAGCTCCGATTTGTCCTCGCTTCAGGACTTGGAGCTGATTCAGCTCGTGAGCCTCGGGGATCTCATCACCATGAAGGAACTGCAGACCCAGAAATTCAGGCTGAAGACCTTCTTTTCCGGATGGGCCGCAAGCGAAGCGATCACCGGAGGGCACGTGGATCTCATTCCCAGCCGCTTCACCCGGATACCCGCCCTGATAGAATCCGGCCAGCTGCCCATAGACGCGGCCTTCATCCAGGTTACCCCGCCCAACGAGGCCGGATATGTCAGCCTGGGTGTCTCGGTGGATGTTGCCCGGCAGGCCATAGAGAGGTCGGAGCTTGTAGTAGGCGAGATCAACACCAAGGTGCCCTATACCTTTGGTGACACGTTCATACCCGTGAGTGAATTCGATCACCTCGTGCAGTCCGAGGACGAGCTCCTCTACTTTGCAAGATGGCCGGTGGATGAGATCTTCGACCAGGTGGCCCAGAATATTGCGTCCGTCGTGGAAGACGGCAGCTGCATTTCATTCTCCCTGGGTCCCCTCTACGAGGCATTGGCCAAGCATCTCGTGCACAAGCGCAATCTCGGCGTCCATTCCCCTTTCTTCACCGACGCCCTGATGGATCTCGTGGACAGCGGCGCTGTGACGAACAGGAACAAGAGAATTTACCGGGGCAAATCCCTGGTTTCCTATGCATTCGGGACCAAGGAGCTCATGCGCTGGCTCGACAAGAACCCCCTCGTCGAGTTCCAGGGCATCGACCTGGTATTCAGCCCTGTTCAGATTGGCCGGAATCCCCGTTTCATATCCATCATACCGGCCCGCAAGGTCGACATCTCTGGACGCATAGCACTCCATATCGGCAAGGGTGCTATTGCCACCACGCCGGCTGAGGCCATGGATTTTATCAACGGCGCGGAACTCTCAAAGGGAGGCTGCACTATTTTCGCCCTGCCCAGCAGGAATCGCAAGAGGGAGCCGAACATACTCCTTTCGGTGGAGGAATTCCCCAATCTCCTCGGGTTCAGGGAAGCGGTGGATATGGTCATAACCGAATACGGCGTGGCCAACCTCAAGGGGAGGACCGTCCGCGAGCGGGCGCAGGCCCTTATAGACGTAGCTCATCCGGATGACAGGGAGAGACTTGTTGAGGAGGCCAAGAGGAACAATATCCTCTACGCGGACCAGATATTCCTTCCCCAGTGTGCATCTCTCTATCCGGTGGATATATCCGCACGGCACACCTTCAAGGGCGGCATTGAAATAAGATTCCGGCACATAAAACCTTCCGATGAGGAGGAGATGCGCCGGCTTTTCTACCGGTTCTCGGACCAGACCGTGTACTACCGCTATTTCAGCCCCATCAAGACCATGCCCCATGCCAAGATGCAGCAGTACGTGAATGTCGACTGCAACCGCATTCTCGCCGTCGTGGCCATGGTGGGCCCGCCTGACCAGGAGCACATCATTGCAGAGGCCCGTTTCGTCAAGGACAGAACCCGCCCCTACGGCGATGTGGCCTTTGTCGTTGACGAGGAATACCAGGGCATAGGGATCGCCTCATACATGTTTGAAATGCTTATCCGGATCGCCAAGGAGAGGGGACTGCAGGGGTTCACCGCAGATGTCCTCGCATCGAACAAGGCAATGCTCAAGGTATTCGAAAAATCAGGCCTGCCGGTCAAGTCCAGCCTCTCAAGCGGCGCGTACGAGATCGTCATGCCGTTCTATGAGTGATGGTTTTTTAAAATCTTTTTTTTAGAATCTTATAAACTTTAACAAACTAACATATTGATTTATTTGTTACTTTCTTTTGGTGCCAAAAGAAAGTAACGCAAAGAAAAGGCACCCCATGCCCCCGCCCTAAAGGGTTCGTTCGCTCGCTTGGAAAATCCGGGCCGCGTCTAACTCGCTCCGTTACACTCCGCTCAGACAGGAGACGCTTTTCCCCGGATTTCCCTTCACTCGTTCACCGGGGTCAAAGGGGATAAAAAAAGCAAGTCAAGTGGATTGGTTCGTGTTTTATTTAGGAAAGCAAAGATTATTTTAGAAATATAACATATCATGTGATTGTTGCAAGTAGGACATAATCATCGGTTTTATAGATCTCGTGAGACCGAACATATATCGCAGTTATATTCACT
>DATKLV010000325.1:0-4730 GCA_035542255.1 Desulfomonilia bacterium
TCGCACAGGTAGGCCCTGTCGCTCCGCGTGGCGTCCATCGGGGAGAATTCAACGTTCCTGGTAAACCCGCAGGCATGCGCCACTGCGTCGCGTGCATCCTTCAAGACCTCTGCCCGTGACTTTCGGAGCTGGTATTTGAGATGTATGTCTGAAGAAGAAATGAATGTGTGGATCCTCGGATTGGCTGCGTCCTTGATGGCCTCCCAGGCACGGTCGATATCCTTGAAGTTGGCCCTGGCAAGGCCTGCAATCTGAACCCCTCTTATCTCGCGGGCTATCTGCCTCACCGAGGCGAAGTCGCCCTCGGATGCTATGGGGAAACCGGCTTCTATTATGTCGACCC
The DNA here is from genome assembly GCA_035542255.1 of Desulfomonilia bacterium. Lineage (GTDB taxonomy): Bacteria > Desulfobacterota > Desulfomonilia > UBA1062 > UBA1062 > MWEI01. The sequence goes on from DATKLV010000325.1 coordinate 344, forward strand.
CCAGCTTTTCGAGCTGGCGAGCCAGGTGGAGCTTTTCATCCAGGTTCATGCTGCAGCCGGGAGACTGCTCGCCGTCCCGAAGCGTGGTATCGAAGATGAAAACCTTGTTCTGATTGTCTTTCATATCATTCTCCTTTCACCAAACTAAAAAGGCCATGGACTTTATCGCCCATGGCCTTTAGATTATCGTCTTTTTTGTTTAATCTACGGACAACCTAAAAACGACGGGCGTCTGTCGATGGTCAGAAGGCATAGGAGGAGGAGCGCAAGTCCGGCATTCAAAAATAAATTCATCTTCACCATGCCTCTCCCTGTCATCATAGTTGATATCCTCTTATTCGTCTAAATTGAATGAGAGCACCTGCTCTGTCAAGAGAAAAGCAAGAAGTCATGGAATGGCACCTTGTGACTAAACGAAGGTATCTCCACTACGAGAAAATCGTATCTGATTTTTGACATTCTCATTGAGGGGCATGTTCTTTCAAGAACATGATTCTCTTGTTCGTTATTTCATCGATCTTATCCGTCAGGGCCATGACGTGGAAGCCGCCATGCACGAGATATAACTCGGCATGGGGTATGGTATTGGCTGCAAGGGCCGCGTCCGCGACCGGGACATCCGCATCATCGGTGCCGTGGATGATCAGAGTGGGAGCCTTGATTTTTTTCAAGGGCAGGTCTTTCACCTTTTTCAGCTGCTTCACGTCATTCTCCATGCCGTCTCTGCGGAGATCACTGGGGCTCATGCTCTTCATCATGCCGGTGAGCACCTTGACCCTGCGCGGATCTTTCATGATATCATCCATCAGTTTCTTTGCAGTATCCTTGTCAAGGGAGCTTTCCATCTCAATGGTCGACATGCCGATGAGCCGCGGTGAAATCCGGCCCACGACATCTGATGCCCAGAGGAATGGATCGTTATACATGAGGTAGCCGAAATAGATCTTCTCCTGGATATTTTCCGGGCTGATATCCCAATGTTGGGTAACAGCGCACTCAAGGATAAGCGACCAGACATGCTCCGGGTATTTTGCGGCAAAATAAACAGCCACCGGGCCGCCGGCAGAGTAACCGAGCACGGCGGCCTTCTCTACGCCAAGCCCGTCCATGAGGGCGGCTGCAACATCGGCCTGTTCCTCAAACGTTTTTCCATCCTCTATGGGGGTACGGAGATAGCCGGGCCTGGACCAGCTGAGGATGCGAAAACCTTTGCCGAGCATATCACCGAACAGGGCTGCGGTCTGGTCGTATCCGCCGGGCCCCCCATGCATGACCATGAGATACGGCCCGCTCTCTCCATTGATGGCATATTCAACCGGTCCCACCCTGGTGTGCATAATCCGGCTTCCGTCTATGAGCTCCCTTATCAGTGACTCTTTCCATTGTACATACGGCCCGAACTTTTCTCTTGCCTTGGACAGGATGCGCCATCCAGGAAGTTCTTTCCCGTCTGCAGCCGATTGATAAAGCTCCTTATCCGTTATGCATGATGGCAGAAGCAGGAGCATGCTGAACAGGACGATCAGCAGCGGGGCCCCGGCCCTGATTTTTTTAAACGTGAAACAACCTGACTGGTTTCCCCCGATCGATGTGTTTGCCTCTGCAATGATTAAGCGTACTCTCAGCTCTGCAGAGGTGATTTGAGTGGCCGAAGGTATCCGCTTCATAGCTCTATATTATTTAGTAACGATCGATAAACCAGTAGCACCCGGGAGAAGGCTCTCCTGATGCAGTGACTTCACATACGACTGCGGATAAATTCTCCAATCCGGGCTATTGCCTTACGGCCTTCAGGAACGAAGTTGGCGGTGAAATGCCAGTCATGCTGCATCCCTTCCCACTGCTCGATCGTAACATCCACGCCTGCAGCTCGTGCACGCTCTGCAAAGCGTGTCGAGTCGGACAGCAGGAGCTCTGGTGTGCCGACCTGGATAAAAATCGGAGGCAGGCCTTTCAGATCCGCATAGAGTGGAGACGCATACGGTGTATGGGGGTCGGCGTCCCCCAGGTACATCCGTGCAAACTCACGCTCCTTGTGAGGATAGATGAGGATATCGGATTTTGCGTTGGTAGACCAGGTCTCACCCGACATCACCAGATCGGTCATGGGCGACAGGGATACGATAGCTGCAGGCAGAGGCTCGCCCCTGTCTCTGAGGTACACCGCAAGCGCAAGCACCAGACTTCCCCCGGATGAATCCCCGACGAATACCACCTTGCCGGGCTCGGCATGGCTTCCGATGAGCCACCTGTATGCTGCTGCTGCATCCTCCACAGCTGCAGGATAACGATTCTCCGGTGCCAGGCGGTAATCGATGATAAGCGCCCGGGCATCTGCTGCATGAGCTATGTTGGCGGCAAGGGCTCTGTAGGAGCTTATGGAGCCTGAAACATATGACCCGCCATGAACAAAGAAGACGGTCCTCCTGTGGGAAGAACCGGAGGGTGCGATCCATTCTGCGGGGACGCCGTTTGCATCCGCCTTCATACAATTGATGGGAGCCAGCGGTTTGAACAAGGCCCCGAGCTTCTCCAGCTCCATCCTTTCCTTCAGGAGATCGACGGAACCGCTTGATCGGGAAAACATCTTCACCATGCGGAAATACCCTCCGAGGAGCCTGTACTGCCAACTCAACTTGATGCGAATGGTATCAGTCCCTGACAGCCGGATAGTCATTATTTCACCCCTTGCGCCTATCAATTTTTAAGCGAGACCGTGCCCCGGTTGTCACTTCTCCGGCTCGTCCAGGTCCCGCTGCAGGTCCGCCTCTTCACCTATTGCCACGGCTTCGTCGAGGTACTCCTCTGCCAAATTTCTGAAGGTGAAATCCATCAATAACCCAGAAATGCATCGATCTTCCTGATCTCTTCCATAAGCCTCTCGAACACGGGGATGGTCAGGGACTGGGGACCGTCGGAAAGGGCCTTGTCGGGCTCGGGATGGACCTCCACCATGATCCCGTGGGCGCCTACCACGAGGGCCGCCTTTGCCATGGGAGGGACGAGACTCCTCCGTCCTGTGGCATGCGACGGGTCCACGATCACCGGGAGGTGCGTCAGCTCCTTGATCAGGGGGATCACGGACAGGTCCAGGCTGTTGCGCGTAGCCGTCTCAAAGGTGCGGATGCCGCGCTCGCAGAGGATGACCTGGTGGTTCCCGCCGGCATAGATGTATTCCGCAGCGGCCAGGAACTCCTCGACCGTCGCGCTCATGCCACGCTTGAGGAGGACGGGCTTGCGGATGCGGCCGAGCTCGGTCAGGAGGTCGAAGTTCTGCATGTTCCTTGCGCCCACCTGGAGCACGTCGGCATACTCTCCCACGAGCTCCACGTTCTCCGTGCCCATTACCTCGGTGACGATGGGCAGGCCGGTTTCTTTCTTCGCCAGGGCCAGAAGTTTCAGTCCCTGCTCCTTCAGTCCCTGGAAGGTATGGGGCCCTGTGCGCGGTTTAAATGCGCCACCACGAAGCATGTCGGCACCTGCTTTTTTTACCGCCAGGGCCGTTCTGAGTATCTGGTCCTCGCTCTCGACCGCGCAGGGTCCGGCAATAATGACCGGGGGCTTCCCCTCGCCGATCTCATGGGCGCCTACCCTGATGACCGTGCTGCGGGGGTGGAAGTCCCGGGAGACGAGCTTGTACGGTTTGGAGACATGGATGATCTCCTTAATGCCGGGAAGATCGCGGATATTCGTGTCATCGACATAGCCCTTGTTCCCCAGGACTCCGATAGCGGTGCGCTCGCTGCCGGGGATCGGTTTGGCCGTAAGCTCCATACGGGACACCGCATCCATGATGGCCTTGATCTGCTTCTCGGTTGCCTTGTGATGCATGACGATCAGCATGGTGTTACCTCCGGATCATGTTCGGAAGGGAATGCCGGATATCATCCTTCCCCGGGAACGAATGAGCAGCAGTAGTCGGTGAGGCTTCTTACCTTCAGCCTGAATGCAGACCGGGCCGATACCTCGAATTTCTGCCCGCCTTTTAGCGTCTTCCAGTCATGCGATCCGGGCAGCAGGACATCCAGGTCACCTGCATAAATCTCCATGATCTCTTTATCCGCAGTATTGAATTCGTATTCTCCGGGCAGCATGATGCCGAGAGTCTTCTGGGAGCCGTCCGGGAAAATGATCGAACGGCTGGTAACCTTGCCGTCGAAGTAGACATTGGCCTTTTTTACTATCGACACGTTCTTGAATTCCGGCATGAGCAATCCCTCTCAATCAGTCATCTTATCTTTGAGCCGCGTTCTTTAGATTCTCCCCATCTGTTCCAATCAGCAAATACAGGTCATTGCCTCATAGGCTATAACACAAGGCTGTCTCTCGATCCAGATGAAGTATTGAGTTACGCAGGCTCAACTCATCCTGCCGGTTGCTCCTGTGA
>DATKLV010000326.1:0-9942 GCA_035542255.1 Desulfomonilia bacterium
GTCATCGGCATGCAGCTGCCCGGCCCGGGCACCATCTATATCAGCCAGGAGCTGAAGTTCCTGGCCCCGGTGCATATAGGAGACACGGTGACCGCCCACGTGGAGGTGGCTGAGATGAACATGGAGAAAAACCGAGTGAAGCTAAAGACCTGGTGCGTGAACCAGGATGGCGTGAAGATCCTGGAGGGCGACGCCATGGCAAGCCCTCCGAAAAAATAGATCCATCATAAAAGGGCGTCCGTTCGCTCGCTTGAAAAATCCGGGTCGCGTCTAAGTCGCTACGTTTCACTCCGCTCAAACAAGAGCGCTTTTCCCAGGATTTTCCTGCACTCGCTCAGAAACCCGTATCCGTAGCATAAAAGTCGATCGCACTCTGCCGCCCGCGCCGCAGATCCGCTCTATTTCCCGGTCTTCGCGCTGCTATGTGCAGGTTTCTTCACTGCTGCCTTGGCCGGTTTGGGTTTCTCTTCTGCCGGCTCAGGTGCCTTCGGTTTTGCCGCCGCAGCCCTGGAGCGCTCGTCAAATACCGCGGTCACGCTCTTCATGAAGTCCTGGTACTGCCGCGCCTGATCATTGATGAGCTCCTGGAAGTCCTTGAGCCCCTGGCCAGGGGACGCGGCCTTGTCACCGAGGAGCGTCCTCAGGCGTGCGTTGCCATCTTCCAGCTCGGCTATGCGTTTTTTCAAATCCTGGTTTTCCCTGGACAGTGCTATGTACTCCTTCCTTGGCACCAGATCCATCATGATCGCGAACTCGCCGAACGACCTCTGGTATTCATCCAGGGCATTCTGCCAGATCTTGAGAAAGTCGGGTTTCTTCTCTGATTCGGGATCAAGCCCGTACATTCTGCAGAAGAGCGAGGTGATGTCCTTGAAGTCCTTGTAATTGCCTGAAAACCACTTCATTATGTCATCTAGCTGCTGCTGGCCTTTGGCTGCAGAGAGCATGATATTGCCCCAGAACTCGAGAAACTGCTTATCCATTGGATTTCCCCTTTCTGACCTCTCCGTCGAGGTCAAGCTGGAAACGCACCGGCCCACGCATGCCGTTTTCAAATCGCTTTTGTATGGCATATTCAGCATCAGGCGCCGACCAGGTCGTAGCAATGGCGCCATGGCCTTTGGGGAATATGGTAACTTCGGCATCCACGTAATCGAGCGGTGCACGCGCCGATTCTTTGTCTACCAGGTCATCGTTTTGGGCATAGCAGATGAGGAACTTGATGCCTTTCTCGCTAATCCGCTTGAAATTGAGCTTGCGGCCGAAGAGCTTCACCGGCAGTGTCCCGTCTTCGGTGACAGGGACCGTATAGGAGTCAAAGCTCATCTTGGTGATAGCCACCGGGATGTCGTTGCGGTCGTAGATAAGCCAGTGGTTGAGCGCTGCAGCAGTCTTTGTGATCTTCACGTCCTTACCCAGCGGATCGTCGAACATCATGAGGTCGCGATAGAGGGTGTAGATAGGCGCCTCCTTGTCCATGCTCTTGAGCTTGTACACCCAGCTCATAACCTTGCCGTCCACCACCTGGTTACCATTGGGCAGATCCTTGACGGCATAACCCAGATCGCGGAACCGGGTCGGCAGGTGCGCAAGATATTCGATGAGTGCCTTGCTCCTGGTGCCGTCCATAGGTGCAACACAGGTGATGAGAGCGTCCACAAGGCCGTCGAGCTCGCCCGACACGATGTCGACCACCGCTATGAAACCGCCCTGACAGAAACCGTTAAGGGTTACAGGCCTGCCGTGCTTGTTCTTGAGGATCTCACAGAAATACCTTGTATCCAGGGCATCGTCTTCGCCTGTCATGGTCTGAACGGCGGGCGTAGTATTGATGTCTTTGAGCACCCGGATATAGGTGGGTACGCCCTGGTTGGCATAGGCATGGACATAACTCTTTCCCTCTCCGGGTAAAAAGCACAGGATGTTCGCGCCAAGGACGTACGGCGGAATGATGAGGATGGGCTTGGTGCGCTCTTTGACCTTTATACCTTTGCCCGGAAGCACCTGGTAGACCGTGAAGCGCTCGGTCTCGGCAATCTTCTCGTATCCTTCCCGGTCAAAGTGGAAGCCATACTCAGGCCCTATGTTGTCAATGGCCTTGGGGTACTCATAGACAACCTTTTCAAGGAGTTTGGCCTGTCGCTCCACAAAGGACGCAAAATCCTCTCCCTCCCGCTCGAATACGGTGTTGAGCCAGGCATTAAACGCCCGGGAAAGTTCGTTCATGTGGAAATCGGTCATGGCCTTCGTCGTGCTGTCCAAGCCTTTGGCCGCAACCTGAATGTTGAACTGGAGAAGCTCGAGGTAATCGCGGATGGTCTCTTCGAGGGTGTGGCGAACTATCTTCTCACGTTCGGTTGCATTGAAGGAGTTCAGTGCGATCCAGAAGGGGGTCATGAATTCGTTGAGGTATTTGAACACACCATTAAAGTATGTCCCATTGGCCTTGAGCTTTTCCTGAGTAGCTCCACCCAGGGCAAGACTCAAACCCATGACCTTTTCAAGGCCTTTAAGAACGGACCCGTAATATTCAAAACTCACATCCGTTGCTTCCCTGATGTCATCCATAATATCCCCGGATCGTCCTGCATTAGAGGCTTACTGCTGCTTGGTCTTGGTCTGAGGCTTATCAGCAAGGGAGAAATAGTCTTCCACGCGTTTAAAGTTCTCATCGACGGATTTCTTGAATTCATCACGTCCCTTCTTATAGGTGGTTACCCAATCTCCCATAACCTTCTTGACATCCTCAGGCACCCAGTTTGCCTGACTTAAGAAGGTATTGAGCATCTTCTCAGTCTGGTCCTGGAGCATGCTCATTGCATTAAAGCTGTTATGGAAGGTGCTCTTGTGAAAATCGATCAACTGTTTTACTACAATTTTCTGGTCCATGGCGTCTCTCCTTTACGTATGCTTTTTCCTTCAGCCTGCCGGGCAGGCGTTTTCATCAACTTTGTGAGAATTTACTGAAAAAATCCTCTACCTTTTCATATCCCTCATCCATGGCCTTCTTGAAATCGTCACGACCCTTTTTGTAAACACCTACCCACTGATCCAAAACCTTCCTGCCTTCATCACTCATGCCGGGGGCCTGCTCAACAAAGGTCCTCACAAGCTTCTCTGCCTGATCCTGGAGCATGACCATGGTTGAAAAGCTGTTGTCAAAGGTCGTCTTATAAAAGCGGATTATCTGATTTGCCATATCTTTGGGATAGTTCATTGCTTTAGCCTCCTGTTATTATTATTTAGCCAGGGTTTCCTCGACCTTCTTGTAACCGTCATCAACCAGCTTCTTGAAGTCTTCCCGCCCCTTCTTGTAGGTGCTTACCAGGTTGACGAAGGTCTTCTTTCCTTCTGCCGGGAGCCATGGCGCCTGATCCACAAAGGCGTTCATCATTTTCTCCATCTGGTCCTGCAGGGTAATGAGCATGTTGAAGCTGTTGTCAAAGGATGTCTTGTGCAATTCCACCATCTGTTTCACGAGTTCCTTGTTTTCCATTTTTACCTCCTTACTCTTTCTTGATATTTGTCTTAAAGAATTTAACCTATAATAGTAGCAATAAATGGATTGTCAAGAGAAAATGTTGCACTGCAGCATTTTAATTGCAGCCGGTCACCTTCTTTATTATGTAAGGAGTTATATAACTGATTATTAATTAGATTTATTTAGGCATCCATCACTCAGCCGGTCAATGTCCGGTGTGGATTTTGTTGCAGTGTGACAGTATATATGGTAGACAATGGAATAACAGGGGCTGAGTTTACTATGAGCGAGACTGTTGTCCTTAAAAAATATGCGAGCAGGAGGCTCTACAACCCGGAAAACAGCTCTTATGTCACACTGAACCAGGTGGCGGATCTCATCAGGGGCAATAAGGACGTACAGATCCTTGATGCCAAGACAAACGAGGACGTCACCGCATTTATACTCACCCAGGTCATCCTGGAGGAGGCAAAGAATAAAAATACCTTGCTGCCCGTACCTTTGCTGCACCTCGTCATCCGCTATGGCGGCTCAGTGCTCCACGAGTTTTTCGAAAAGCACCTGCAAGATACCATAAATTCCTACCTGCAGTACAAGCAGGCCTTTGACCAGCATTTCAGCAAGTGGCTGAACGTGGGCATGAACTATTCTGAGATGGCACGCAAGGTTATGGATGACATCTCTCCTTTCCCGGGCTTTCAGCCTCGGGGTGGACAGCATGCAGTGGAAAAGCAGGGCAAAAAGAAAAAGGGCTGATGCAAACCTATCAGCCTTTTTCTTGGAAAAACTATTGTGTCTTTTTAAGAGGCATTCATCTGTGAATAAGATGCGCTCTGCTGACTTCGCTTGGCCCCGTAGGTAAGTGCGGACCCAAGCCCTATTTTTTCGAGGGTAAACCTCAAGGCCGGCGGCCAGTGGTCCTTGAGAGCCTTGCGGCCCATGAACACTGAAATATGTCCGGCATCCTCAACTACTGTCTGGAAAATGTCTTCAGGCGGGGTTGTCACGTATGAGCTCATGTTGAAGAGCTGGGGCACCAGGGTGATATCGTCCTTTTCACCCGCGAGCATGGCAATGGGACACGATATGGCGTGCAGGTCCACGTACTTCCCCAGGACCTTCAGCTTCCCCTGGATGAGATGGTTCTTCTTGAAAAGCTTGTCCACAGCCTGCAGATACCAGCGTCCGGAAATGTTCTGGGTATACTCGTACCATGTCTGGAACTGTTTTGACCTCTCAAGATATTTATCATCCCTCACGTTGACCCACAGGTTAATGAAGTCGCTCACGAACCGCTCATAGGGGTTCATGATCTTCCAACCCATGAGCATCATATCTCCGAGCATGTTCCCCAAACCTATGGAAACAAGCCACTGGTAGAAATCGATGGGCATTCCCTGCACCACATCCTGGAGCTTGCCCCCGCCTGCGGTGAAATCGATGGGTGCAGCCGCCAGCATGAGCGCCTTGACATCGGATGGATACAGTGAAGCATAGATGGCGCAGAGCCATCCGCCCTGGCAGAGCCCCACAAGGATGACAGGCTCTCCTGCATCATGAACAGCCAATCTTATCTGCAGAACGAGGTCACTGATGGTCTCGTGCTGCCGGGTGGGGGTGCTCGGCTTCCATTCGATAACATAGACCGGCAATGTCGTTTCTCTCAGACATGTCTGGACCAGACTCTGTTCCTGAGCATAGTCCGCTATGCTTGAATGATGGCCAGCCTGTGGCGGAACTATGAGCAGCGGACTCCCGGTACGGCCCTCATCAAAACGCCTCAGTATGACAGCCTTGTCTTCATGCACAACCTTGTTTTGGGATATGAACTCAGGCGTGCGTCTGTAGGATGCGGTCTCCATGAACTTGGCGATATCTAAATAAGGATCGAACATTATACGCCTCCATTTTGAATTTTCACCTTTATTCATAAGGTCGGGATTTTCCATTTTCAATGATGCACGTCTTACGCTGTTGCTCAAGCGAGGCGGACAACATATGAAGATTCCCTCTCCATTTTGTATCGGCGTGGTAGGGAAACCCATGAGACCATGCCTGTCGAATCCTTGCATTTTTCCGGTTATTCTTTAGCATATAAGGATATCAATAATACTTCCTTGAGTGTGATAATGAAAAAGATACGAACGGTCCTTATCATAGTCCTGTCTTTGATTGCCCTGTACACTATCATCGGGTTCTTCATCCTGCCCCCCGTTCTCACATCGGTGCTGTCAAAAAGCCTGACACAGGCCCTCCACCGGAATACAACCGTAGAGAAAATCAGGATGAACCCCTATACACTCACTGTGGAAGTTCAGGGACTGACCATAAAGGATCAGAACAGGCCGGGAAGTTTCGTATCATTCAGATCACTCTTCATTGACCTTGAATGGGCCTCGATCATCAAGAGAGCCCCCGTAATAAGGGAAGTGAAACTGGAAAAGCCGTATGTCAAGATCATCAGATTCGAGAACGGGACCTATAACTTTTCAGACCTCATGAAAGGAGGCACAAAGAAGGAGAAACCCCAGGAGTTCTCCGTGTCGAACGTGCAGGTCATAAGCGGCCGGGTCGAGATGGATGACAGGCCGGTGCACAAGACCAATATCGCAAAAGACATAACCCTCACCATACCTTTTCTCTCCAACATTCCCTACTATACCGATGTCTTCGTTCAACCCCGGTTCCAGGCGGATATAAACGGGACCCCGTTTACGCTACAGGGAAAGACAAAGCCGTTTTCAGACTCTCTGGAAACAACTGTTTCTCTGGACCTGAAAGATATTAATCTTCCCTACTACTTGGCCTACCTTCCCATGAAACTCGGCGTTCAGGTCGACTCAGGATCCCTCGACATCGATTCTACCATCTCCTTCAAACAATTCCGCAAGAAGCAGCAGCCAATACTGAACATTACAGGAAGCCTGGTCTGTAAGAATATCGATGTCAAGGACCTGGGCGGGGACACTATCCTGCACTTGCCTCAATTGTCGGTCGTTCTGGCGCCTTCACTCGTCCTGAAAAAAAAGGTCCATATTGCACAGATCGCCTTCTTATCACCCGAGTTGAATCTCAGCAGGGACAAAAAAGGCGTATTGAATCTGGCTCAGGCCGTGCAAAAGACCAAGAACTCCGCTCCGACGGCATCTCCGGAGACAACGTCGCAGGAAAGTCCTCTTGAGTTGATGATCGATCGAATCGACCTATCCACCGGGAAGGTATCGTATACCGATCTGTCCGGCAACTCGCCGGTCAGGATCAAGGCTGAAGATATGACCATTGCAGCAAGGAGAATAACCACCGACAAACAGGGCGGCGGGACCATGGATGTAACCTGTACGCTCAACCGGACAGGGCATCTCTACCTAGGCACTTCGTTCACCATGAAGCCTGTGTCCGCGGATATCAGCCTTGAAATAGAGGGATTCCAACCTTCATGGGTACAGCCCTATGTTCTCAATCAGGTACCCATCCTCATCAGACAGGGCAAACTCTCTACGAAGGGACAGATGAAACTGGCCCTGGCGTCCGAAGAGCCTCCTCGAATCGGTTTTAGAGGGGATGTACAGTTTACAGGCTTGGCGACGGTTGACAAAATCCATGGAGAAGATCTTGTATCCTGGAAAGACCTGTCGGCCAGCGGCATCGATTTTTCGCTGAACCCCACCCGTCTGTCCATCCGAGAAATCGGGTTTATATCTCCATCAGCTTCTTTGATTATAAACCCGGACGGCAACACCAATGTGGGCGCCCTCTCCCATGAGAAGCCTTCAAAGTCGTCACCCCCGCCGGCAAAGAGAAAGAAGACCTCCGCGCACATATCCGTAGGGAAGATCACTTTCAAGAACGGCCGTTTCACCTTTGCAGACCGCTCCATTTCACCGCGCTATACAACATCCGTGACCGGTATCTCCGGGAACATCTCAGGTCTGTCCTCAGATGAGTTCAAGAAGGCAAACGTCGCCATGAAGGCAAAACTCGATAACCAGGCGCCGATATCCATAACCGGCTCCGTCAATCCGCTGAAGCAGGATCTTTTTGTGAACCTCGCTGTCAGTTTCGATAACATCGAACTGACTCCGATGACACCCTATTCAGACAAATATCTGGGGTACGCCATAGACAAAGGCAAGCTCTCCCTCGGTCTGAAGTATTCCATCGATAAAAAAGTGCTCCAGGCCCAGAATGACGTCCTCATCGACCAGCTCACCTTCGGCAGGACCGTAGACAGCAAAGATGCTACAAAACTCCCGGTGAAACTCGCCGTCGTCCTGCTCAGGGACAACAGCGGTAAGATAGACCTGCATCTGCCGATAACCGGACGTACCGATGACCCCGATTTTCATATCGGCAAGATCATCATCCATACGCTGGTCAATATCCTTGAAAAGGCGGCAACCTCGCCTTTCACCCTGCTTGCTTCCCTCTATCCGGGAGCCGAGGAGCTCAACTCCATAGCGTTCGAACCCGGGAAATCCACGCTCAGCGAAGGAGCCAGGAAAAAGCTCGACGAGGTCGCCAAGATACTTACCGATCGAACCCCTCTCAAGCTTGAGATAAGCGGATACGCAGATGCTTCAAGCGACAAACCCGGACTCGTCACCTACCTTTTCGATCACAAGCTCAAGGAACAGAAGCTTAAGGACATCTTGAGCCAGGGCAAACAGGCACCCTCAGTGGACGACATCATTATCGAACAATCAGAGTACGGCAACTACCTCAAGAAGGCATACAAAGCGTTCAACTTCCCCGGCAAACCCAAGAACTTCCTGGGCCTGGACAAGTCACTTCCCGATGATGAGATGAAGAATCTCATGACCCCGAATATCAAGGTTACGGATGATGATCTTAAGAGCCTGGCAGAAGAGCGGTCCCAGAGGGTCCGAGATTATCTCGTGGATACAGAAAAGATAGACGGGGGAAGGATATTCCTCGTAAAGGCCGATGCCCTTTCGCCGGAAAAGACAGACAAAACAGGAAATGCACGGGTAAATCTCTCGATAAAATAGTGATCTCTGGTATTACTTACTGAGTTTAATTGGAGCGGATCTTTTGCGAGCGAACGCTCACTATTTTATTGTCATTTAATCGCCATGTGATGTATAAGTATAACCTGGTTTGGCTTTGCCGTCACAGTGCTGTCGTCAATCTACCCGAAAGAGGAGGCTGTATGGGTTACGAAACTCTTATCCTTGAAAAACAAGGTTTTGTCTCTATCCTTACCCTGAACCGACCGCCCACCAACTCGGTGAGCTATGCCATGCTGGGCGAGTTGGACAAGGCCCTGGCCGAGGTGGCCTCCGATAAGGATGCACGTGTGCTGGTCATAACCGGGACAGGCGACCGGTGCTTCTCCGCCGGCATGGACGTGTCGGACGCCATGAGCCACCCCGATGTGGGCGAGGTGGGCAGGGCTTTGTGGACCAAGGTGGACCTGTTCGAGAAGCCCACTATCGCGGCCATCAACGGTCATGCCCTGGGCGGCGGTTGTGAGCTGGCCCTGGCCTGCCACTTCCGGTACATGGCGGACAACCCCAAAGCCGCCATAGGCTGCCCCGAGATCAACCTGGGCATTATCCCGGGCTGGGGCGGGACCCAGCGTATGACACGGCTCCTGGGCAGGACCAAGGCCCTCGACCTCATGCTCAACGCCAGACGCGTGGCCCCCCAGGAGGCCCTTGCCATCGGCCTGGTAGAAAAGGTCTTCGCCCCGGATCAGCTCATGCCTCAGGTGTTGGAGATAGCCACCTCCCTTTCTGAGCGGGCGCCGCTTTCCGCCATGGCAATAATCAATGCATCAACCACGTTTGTGTATAAGGGGATCGAGGAGGGGCTCAAGGCCGAGGCGGCGGGGAGCAAGGTCTGCGCGGCTTCCAAGGACGCCGTCGAGGGCTTCACCGCATTCATGCAGAAGAGAAAACCCGAATTCAAGGGTGAATGATCTTATCAGGAGGAGACTATGGATGTGAAAAAGATTGCAGTGATCGGAGCCGGCGCCATGGGCAACGGTATCACCCAGGTGGGGCTCATGGCGGGCTACACCGTTGCCATGCACGACGTGGAGCAGCGCTTCGTGGATAGGGGAGTTAATACCATCGAGGAGAGCCTTTCCAGGTTCTTGAGCAAAGGCAAGATCACTGCCGAGCAGAACAACGCGATGCTGAAACAGCTCATGCCCACCACGGACCTCAAGACCGCAGTCAAAGAAACGGACCTGGTAATAGAGGCCGTGTTCGAGGACCTTGACCTCAAGAAGAAGATCTTTTCCGACCTTGATGCCGCTGCGCCGGAACGGACCATCCTGGCCAGCAACACCTCATCCATGAGCATCACAGAGATCGCCTCGGCCACCAAGAGACCCTCAAAGGTGGTAGGTATGCACTTCTTCAACCCCGCTGTCATGCTCAAGCTTGTGGAAGTCATATACGCCAAGCAGTCCTCAGACGATGCCATTAAGACAA
>DATKLV010000327.1:0-6842 GCA_035542255.1 Desulfomonilia bacterium
CTTTCTCCTGACCGTATGCACGTTCATCTGGGGAATATGGGCGCTGAACCGGACACCCCTGGATGCCATCCCCGACCTGTCCGACACACAGGTGATCATCTACACCGAATGGCCGGGCAGGAGTCCAAACCTTCTGGAAGACCAGGTCACCTATCCCATCTCAGCCACGCTGCTTGCAGCACCCAGTGTGAAGGCAGTCCGCGGGTTTTCCTTCCTCGGCTCTTCCTTCATCTATGTGATCTTCGATGAGGGCACGAACATCTACTGGGCCCGCAGCAGGGTTCTCGAATACCTGCAGGCGGTCAAGAACAAGATCCCCCAGGATGTGAACCCGGTGCTCGGGCCGGATGCCACAAGCCTCGGGTGGGGTTTTTCCTACGCCCTGGTGGATGAGAAGGGGCGACACAACCTGGCCGACCTGCGCACGCTGCAGGACTACACCCTCAAGCTCGGCCTCGAGAGCGTGCCCGGCGTCTCCCAGGTGGCCTCAATAGGCGGTTTTGTGAAGCAGTATCAGGTGAATGTGGACCCTGTCCGGCTCAAGGCCTATAACATGGCGCTGGCAAAGGTGATGGACGCCATCAAAAAGAGCAACCTGGATGTGGAGGGAAGGGTACTGGAACTCTCGGGCGCGGAGTACATGATCCGGGGCCGAGGCTACATCAAGGGCATAGCGGATCTGGAAAAGGTGCCGGTGGGGACGGATGGAAACGGCACGCCGATCCTCCTGAAAGATATCGCGCACATTCAGCTCGGCCCGGAGATCAGGCGCGGACTGGCCGACCTGGACGGCGGGGGAGAGGTGGCGGGCGGCATCGTGATTGTCCGCTTCGGTCAGAACGTGCTCGATGTCATCGAGCGGGTCAAGGAGAAGATCTCGAAGGACATCGCCCCGTCGCTTCCGCCCGGGGTGAAGGTCGTGGTCACCTACGACCGGTCCGATCTCATCTACCGGAGCATCGACACCCTGAAGAGCGAGATCGTCAAGCTTGCCCTGGCGGTCGGTGTGGTGTGCCTCATCTTCCTCTTCCACATCCCCAGCGCCTTTGTGGTGATCCTTACCCTGCCGGTGGCCATCATCCTGTCGTTCATCCTGATGTACTATCTGGGGATCACCTCGAACATCATGAGCCTCTCCGGGATCGCCATCGCCGTAGGAGCCATGGTGGATGCGTCCATCATCATGGTGGAGAACGCCCACAAGCGGCTGGAGGAGTGGGAGGCTTCGGGCAGGCAGGGATCCAGGTTCGAGGTGATCGTCAATGCCGCCAAGGAAGTGGGGCCGTCGCTCTTCTTTTCGCTGCTGGTGATCACGGTAGGGTTCCTGCCGGTTTTCACTCTCCAAGGGCAGGCAGGCAGGCTCTTCAAACCGCTGGCCTTCACCAAGACCTTTGCCATGCTCTTCTCTTCGATTCTCGCCGTCACGCTGACCCCGGTGCTCATGACCCTGTTCATCCGCGGAAAGATCAGCCATGAGGACCGCAACCCCATCAGCAGAGCCCTGCGGTGGGTCTACGAACCTGTTGCCGGGTTTGCGCTGAAGTTTCCCGCCGTTGTCATCATTGCCGCCCTCATCATAATGGCAGTAACGGCGTACCCTATTATGAAGCTCGGCAAGGAGTTCATGCCGCCGCTCAATGAAGGAACACTCTTCTACATGCCCGTGACCGTGCCGGCGCTGTCCATATCCGAGGCCAAGAAGCTCCTTATCCTCCAGGACTCCATCATCAAAAAGGTCCCCGAGGTATCATCCGTATTCGGGAAGGCCGGTCGTGCCGAGACGCCGACAGATCCGGCTCCTCTGGAGATGTTCGAGACCGTGATCAACCTCAAGCCTGAAAAACAGTGGCGGCCCGGTGTCACCATGGAAACTCTCAAGGACGGGCTCAATGACGCCCTTACCATCCCCGGCGTGGCCAATTCCTTTACCATGCCCATCAAGGCCCGGATCGACATGCTCGCCACCGGCATCAGGACGCCTGTGGGCATCAAGGTCCTTGGGAGCGATCTTTCAGAGATTGAAAAAATCGGTATAGCGCTGGAAAACACCCTGCGGACAGTCCCCGGCACCAGGAGCGTGTATGCAGAGCGCGCCACCACCGGGTACTTCCTCGACTTCGACATAAAGCGGGAGGCTGCGGCCCGGTACGGGCTGGGCGTGGAAGATGTACAGGAGGCCGTGGAATCATTTATCGGGGGTATGGACCTCACCACCACGGTGGAGGGCAGGCAGCGTTACCCGGTCAATCTCCGTTACGGCCGCGATTTCAGGAGCGACATAGAAGAACTGAAGGACGTCCTTGTCCCGGTCACCATGGGAGCCGCTTCACCCGATACAGGCATGTCGGGCACGGCTTATACCCAAGGCCGTATCGCATGGATACCTCTTTCCGAGCTCGCTGATGTCCGCATAGTGCGGGGTCCGACCCAGATTAAGAGTGAGCAGGGGCTGCTCACGGCTTATGTTTTTGTGGATTTTTCAGGCCGGGATGTGGGTGGTTATGTAACAGAAGCCAAGCAGAAGGCGGCGTCGGTAAAGATCCCCTCGGGTTATCGTCTGGAGTGGAGCGGTGAGTATGAGAACCTCATCAAGACCCACGAAACGCTCAAGGTGGTCATTCCTTTAACCTTGTTCATCATCTTTGTCCTGCTCTATTTCAATACGCATTCAGTCACCAAGACCATCATAGTCCTGCTGGCCGTGCCGTTTTCCCTGGTGGGATCATTCTGGTTCCTGTACATCCTTGGCTACAACCTCAGCATTGCCGTGTGGGTGGGCATCATCGCACTTGCCGGGCTTGACGCAGAGACAGGTGTGGTCATGCTCCTCTACCTCGACCTCGCCCATGAGCGCTGGAAGTCCGAGGGAAGGCTCAATGTCCGGGATGATCTCAAGGGGTCCATCATGGACGGCGCGGTCAAGCGCATACGGCCCAAGATCATGACCGTGAGCGTCATCCTGGCGGGCCTCGTTCCCATCATGTTCAGCACCGGCACCGGTGCGGACATTATGAAGCGCATAGCGGCGCCCATGGTGGGCGGCGTCATAACTTCGACGATTCTGGAGCTTGTCATTTATCCGAGCATCTACTACCTGTGGAAGGGGAGGAAGCTGAACGCCTGACGTCGATTCGGGTTCAAGGGGGATCACGTAATGAATCGAGCCGATTGTTTTCTGTTATAGAGATGAGACCTTTGCATGACTCACTGATCTGTTGTAGGAAGCACTGCATAGAGTGACGGCCACATTGTCATCAATTAAATACGGGATGTCGTGAGATCCTTCGCCGCCCCTTCGTTTCACTCAGGGCTTCGGCGGCTTCTGCTCAGGATTACACCCTTTCTTATGATAATCTTTGTCATTCTGAACCTTGTCCTGAGCGAAGCGAAGGAGAAGTGAAGAATCTCTTTATTCATCCACATGCGGCTTTCTCCGTGCATCCAGGACATGGAGCGGAGCCAGAAGAAAATATGATTATAGATCCGGGTGAATCGATGACCGGTCAGGATGATCGTAGAGAGGTGGAATGGGGTCCTTGGGCATGGCGGTCTCGGTCCGCCCTCTTTTTTTATACGAGACCTTGTCTTGTCCCGTTTCCAGACTGTAGGCGAAATCGTTATAGGCCATCAGTGTGAGGATGGAGGATATCCTGACGCGCTTGTTGAATACCTTGGGTAATATCTTCAAGATGAAACTGCTGCGGCCGGTATTGCGGGAAAAAAGCATGGTGCACAGCCGTAACGCGAAAATGAGGCGGTAGGTGAACTTAACCGGGTCGAGCTCATTGGATCGCTTCCAGAAGTCGATGTTCCAATAATAGTTGAGTTTCTTCCAGATAGAATCAAATGAGTACACCGACCTGACGATCCTCCTGTATCCCTCTTCCAATTCCTCAGGAGACAGTTCGGGCGGTGAAAAGACGGCATGCTTCGTATCGTACTTGTCCCATTCCCGGTGAAGGATCCGTCCCTCTTTCTCCAGGCGTTTGAAAAGCTCTGTCCCCGGGAAGGGTGTGAGGACATTGATGAGCGGCATCAGGAGCTTGGTTTCCTGAATGAAGTCGATCAGGTCATTGAATGTCGATTCGGAATCAAAATCGTAGCCGACAATGAATGAACTATGGACCAGCATGCCGTACGACTGTATCTTTTTAATGGCCCTGGCATAGTCATACCGCTGGTTGACTTCCTTGTGCATCGCTGCAAGGTTTTCCTTTGATATGGACTCGAAGCCGATAAAGACGGCCCCACACCCGCTGTCTCTCATGAGGTCCAGTAGCTCGTCCTCCTGGGAGATGTTTATGGATGCCTGGCACATCCAGTTGATATTCAGGGGTCTAATGGCTTCGAACAACTCTTTTGCGAACTTCCTGTTGGCGATGATGTTATCGTCGGCAAAGAAGATGGCATTCTTCTTCTTGTATCGGGAGCTTTTACGGTTGATGTCCTGAATCTCGGCAATGACCTGCTCTGTGGTCCTGCTCCGGATCTTCTGCCCGTCAAATGCATATACCGAGCAGAACTCACAGTGGAAAGGGCACCCCTTTGTCGTCTGGACGATATCCTGAAAATATCTGTCTCTCTCAAGTGCCGTCCTGACAACAGGGGGGGAGGTGGATAAATCGGCGTACGCATTCGCCTTGTAGACTCTTTTCAGGCAACCTTTTTCAGCGTCATTGAGGAGTTCCCTCCAGATATTTTCCGCCTCGCCCATCACTATGCTGTCACAATACAGAAGGGCCTCTTCGGGACACATAGACGGATGTATGCCGCCCAGAACCGTTCTGATCCCTTTCTCCCGGTACTTCTCCGAGATGGCATACGCCCTCGTGGCGAACATGGTCCTGACGCTGATTCCCACAAGGTCTGCCGGCCAGTTGTAATCGATGTCTTCGATATTCTCGTCGAAAACCCTGACCTCATGGTGCAGCGGGGTCAATGATGCCAGGGTAGGGATGGCCAGAAGATACGAGATATATTTCCTGGAGAGAAGGAATGTCGAGTAGAATTTATAATCGTAAAAGCTCCTCGAACACTCAGAGCTGTTCATGGGAATGATTAGGGCTATCTTCATATCAAAGGGCGCAATAAATCCTGACCTCGCCAGCGACACTAGCTCTATTTAAGATGGAATAGCAAATGACAAATGTCCGCTGAGGCCTTTTTACGATATTTTTACATACCCTTGATCATGAACGGCCCACATATCTTCATCCGTAAAACATCGTTCGCTCTCGTCCGGGTGCATGGCATCCTTCTCAAGATGCCTGCGGTCATAGGGCTGATTCAATATTTCATCATAGTATTCATGCTGGATCATGAGGTTCATGATCTGAGAAGTACCGGTCCAGATAAGTGCCAGACGCACATCGCGCAACGCCCGCTCGATGGGGTATACGTCCGTATAGCCGATGCCTCCCATGATCTGCATGGCATGGTTCACCACGTTCCAGGCAGCTTCTGTGGAAAACCTTTTTGCCTCGCTTACGATCCGTCGCACATTGGGGTAGTTGCCGTCCGCTGCCCGTGCAGCCATGAATGTGATGGCGCGCGCCGCATCGAGCTGGGTGATGGAGTCTGCCGCGAGGAAGTTTATCGCCTGGTATTTCCGGATGAGTTTGCCGAAGGCCGCACGCTTGTTTGAATAACGCACCGCCATGTCGAGGGCCCCCCATACGCCCAGGCAACCGGAGGCCGAGGTCATCCGCTCGGGGATCATCATCTGGTTAAAACACAGGGCTCCGCCGTGCAGATCTCCGATGAGGTTCCCTGCGGGCACCTTGACATCGCGGAATACAAGTCTTCCAGTACCACCTCCGCGGCATCCCATGAGACCGTAATGATACTCGGTCTCCACCCCGGGCCCCTTGTCGATGAGAATGAGGCTTATGCGCCGGTACTTGTGGGCATCGGGCTCGAAATTCGTTCTGCAATAGACGAGAAAGAAGTCCGCACCCTCTGCGCCCACCACAAACCTTTTCTGGCCGTTGACGATGAAGTGGTCTCCTCTGAGGACAGCCTTTGTCGTCGCGCCGAAGAAGTCGGAGCCGCCCCGTGGTTCCGTCAGGGCCTCCGCAGCCACCAGCTTGCCCTGGAGGTAGGGCTTGAGGTAGCGTTCCTTTTGTTCTTCTGTGCCGAACCTGTTGAGGGCCTCGCCCACTATCGACGGCATGACAAAGGCGCAGCCCAGGGCCATTCCGAGACAGCCTATTTCTTCATTTGCAGCCGACTCGGCAACCCAGCTCATATCTCGTCCCCCATATTTCTTCGGGAACCTTATGCCCCTCAGGTTGTACTGGGCCAGCTTTTCCACGAATTCCCTGGGGTAGACGACCTCGTCCTTGTCCATCCTCCTCAGGAACTCGCTTTCCACCTCCTCTCGCACGAACTTTCTTGCAAGGTTCCTGATCTCCTGTTCCTCGGGTGTGAGCATAAAGTCATACATGGTAAGCCTCCTTGAAATGAGATGCACTGAATAACCCTATATAACCGAAT
This sequence comes from Desulfomonilia bacterium, assembly GCA_035542255.1. Taxonomy (GTDB): domain Bacteria; phylum Desulfobacterota; class Desulfomonilia; order UBA1062; family UBA1062; genus MWEI01. The sequence continues at coordinate 6,496 of DATKLV010000327.1, forward strand.
CATGTCTCATCTCCTACCGGAAATATCCGGGACGAAGCGATGAAGAGATACTCAGGCACATGAAGCGCATCGGTAGAAAAGTGAAAGAGATGATGGAGGTCTACATAAAACAGTGAAGAGACATGTCCCGTGAATGAGCTTCTCAGTAGGCGATGTGGGGTTTCTTTTTATTAAAGGGTGTAAGCTCGGGAAGGTCCCCCTGCTGATCGTTGAGCTTCTTTATCTCTTCAGGCTTTTCCGTGATCAGGCTCTTCGCATCGGTCCCGAATCCAAGCAGCAGCATTTCGGTATCCCTGGATTCAAGCTTAACCAGGCCGTATGGGGTAACACAACTGTTAACCCACGTG
>DATKLV010000328.1:0-3345 GCA_035542255.1 Desulfomonilia bacterium
CTGTTCACCGCGCCGGTCATCGAGGCAGTGAAGGGCCTGGTCAGCTGAGGCTATAGCAGAAGATCGATTCCTCCCGGCATGGACTTAAACCCGGGAGGCCTAAGGAAGGGAGGTAACAGCCATGAAAAGGAATGAACCGAAAAGGGGCAGGATCAACAATCTCAATGAGCTGCTCACGTTCGTTGCATGGGGTGCCGTCCTTGTCATCGCTTCGTTCGTGTGCATGTTCGTGGGGCAGTGGATGGATGCCGCCCTCGACACAGGGCCTTTCTTCATGATCGGGCTGTTCATACTGGCGATATTCCTGATCATCGCCAGACTCTACGTAGAATTCAGCAAGGCCAGTAGCCACATGGGTGGAATCAACAAGCGTCACGCCTAGACATAAACCGAATACACACCGGGGGGTGCAAGGTCATTTCAATGAGCCTGCACCCGATCTGTTTCTCTTAACTCTATTCACTTTTTTAAGGTCATTGCGAGGGAGTGTAACGACCGAAGCAATCCCGTGATGTTGCCACGTCTCTTCGATGGGAGATCCAGTGGTAGGTTGGGTTGAGGAACGAAACCCAATACATTTGAGTGTTGTATTTCATAAGCTCAACACATAATCTTATATCTTTATCATTTTAATTTATTGTTACTTTCTTTTGGTGCCAAAAGAAAGGGCATAATAAAATTATAGATATAAATAACACATCCGTGAAGGGACATAGGTAACACTTTTTGTCCTCTTCGTTGGGTTTCGCAAGCTCAACCCAACCTACAAGCTGGATTGCCGCTTTCGCGGGAATGACAGAAAATGACTTGTACGACAGATTCCCAAAGGGCGAGGGCCCTGGTCAACAATACAGTATCAAGAAAAGGGCAGCCACAAAGGTGCCCCTGCAGGTCAATAACCCTTCATCTCCGTCGTGGCATCCCTGCAGAGAAGCTGGAGAAGGTGAGAACGATGAGATGCATTTATCACTCCTTGAAAACCCTGCCCATTAATGTAATACTTTAATTCCAATGTCATGATAACGAGAGGAATTTTCATGCGAAGCGACCAGGCAAAGAAAGGAATCGAAAAGGCACCCCACAGGTCCCTGCTCAAGGCCACCGGACTGACAGATGAAGAGATCTCCCGGCCCTTTGTGGGCATCGTGAATTCCGCCAACGAGCTCATCCCGGGCCACATACACCTGCGCACCATCGCGGATGCCGTGAAGGCGGGTGTGCGCATGGCAGGCGGCACGCCGCTGGAGTTCTCGGTCATCGGCATCTGCGACGGCATCGCCATGAACCATGCAGGCATGAAATATTCGCTGCCTTCCCGGGAGATCATCGCCGACTCCATCGAGCTCGTCGCCATGGGACATGCCTTCGATGCCCTGGTGTTCATACCCAACTGTGACAAGATAGTGCCGGGCATGCTCATGGCAGCCCTGCGGATAAATATCCCCGCCATCGTCATGTCGGGCGGACCCATGCTTGCAGGGACTCTGCACGGCAAGCCCGTCGACCTCATAAGTGTGTTCGAGGGGGTGGGCAGAGTCAAGGCAGGCACCATGACGGCCTCGGAGCTTGCCGAGCTCGAAGAATGCGCCTGCCCCGGCGCCGGGTCCTGCTCGGGCATGTACACGGCCAATTCCATGAACTGCCTCACAGAGGCACTGGGGCTGGGCCTTCCCGGCAACGGCACTATTCCCGCCGTATTCTCCGAACGTATCAGGCTTGCCAAGCATGCGGGCATGAAGGTCATGGAGCTGCTGGAAAAGGGAATCAAGCCCAGGGACATTGCAACCCATGCCGCATTCAAGAACGCCATTGCCGTGGACATGGCGCTCGGCTGCTCCACCAATACCGTGCTACACGTGCCTGCGGTCGCATACGAGGCGGGCATCAAACTGAACCTGGATGACTTCAATGTCATGAGCGCCAAGGTGCCCCATCTATGCTCGCTGTCTCCCGCGGGACCCCATCACATCGAGGAACTGTACCGTGCGGGCGGTATCCAGGCCGTCATGAAGCGCATCGCCGAGTTGAAGATGCTCAACACGAAGGTGATGACCGTCACCGGCAGGACCCTGGCCGGCAATCTCAAATCCGCCCGTATCCTCGACGACGATGTCATCCGTCCCATTGCAAAGGCCTACCACAAGGAGGGCGGCATCGCCATCCTCAGGGGCACGCTCGCCCCTGACGGCGCAGTGGTGAAGCAGTCGGGCGTTCTGCCCGAGATGATGAAGCGCAAGGGCAGGGCACGGGTGTTCGACTCGGAGGAAAAGGCCGCCAAGGTGATCCTCTCGGGCGGCATCAAGAAAGGGGACGTGGTGGTCATCAGGTATGAAGGCCCCAAGGGCGGCCCGGGTATGCGCGAGATGCTCACCCCCACCTCGGCAATCGCCGGTATGGGTCTCGACAAGGATGTGGCGCTCATCACCGACGGCAGGTTCTCGGGAGGCACGCGCGGGGCTGCCATCGGCCACTGCTCGCCCGAAGCGGCCGAAGGCGGTCCCATTGCATTGGTAAAGGAAGGTGATATTATCAGTATAGACATCCCGGCCCGCAGGCTCGACCTGCTCGTGGACAAGGCCGAGCTTGCGAAGAGGAAAAAGGCGTGGGCCCCGCCCAGGAGGGAGCTCGCCGGGGTGCTCAAGCGTTATGCCCGCATGAGCCTGTCTGCGGACAAGGGAGCGAGGTACGAGGACTGATGAAGCAGGCCCGTTTCTGGGTTAAGGCTGATGAAGACAGGGTGCGGTGCTTCCTGTGCGCCCACAGGTGCCTCATTGCCGAAGGGAAAACGGGTGTCTGCGGGGTCAGGAAGAATGAGAACGGGGTGCTCTACAGCCTCGTGTGGGGCAAGAGCATCTCGGCCAACGTGGACCCCATCGAGAAGAAGCCCTTGTACCATTTCCTGCCGGGCTCCACTTCCTTCTCCATCGCCACGGTTGGGTGCAACTTCAAGTGCGCTTTCTGCCAGAACAGCGACATCTCGCAGTACCCTCTTGAAACAGGAGGCATAACCGGCGAAGATTTCCCGCCCGAGGCGGTGGTGTCGTCTGCCCTCAGGAGCGGTTGCCGGAGTATCTCGTACACCTACACCGAGCCCACCATCTACCTGGAGTATGCCCTCGATACTGCAGTCGTGGCAAAGAAACAGGGCCTGCTCAACACCATGATCACGAACGGTTACACCACGACCGAGGTGATCGCAGGTGAGCTCAAGGGAGCCATCCATGCCGCCAACATCGATCTCAAAGCCTTCACCGAGAGCTTCTACAAGAAGCTGTGTTCGGCAAAGCTAGCCCCGGTGCTCGATGCCATCGAGGCCTACTTTGATGCCGGCATCTGGATAGAGAT
>DATKLV010000329.1:0-6419 GCA_035542255.1 Desulfomonilia bacterium
GTCTTGAGGCTCGATATGATCTTCGTTCTCCCAATGGGTTTCATCAGACCGACTGGCAGGTCTCCGATGATGGACTGGGAGTCATCGTCTATGGGCAGCTCGAAACCGAATACATAGTCGATACCGAGCCGCGATTTGACGGTGTTGGTGAAAAAGCTGAATCCGTTGGAGATGAGGCCTATTTTATAGCCCATTATCTTGAGGGTCTGGATAAGCTCCTGGGTGCCCTGGCTGATTTCCATCGCATTCATGACGGTATCGATGACGCTCAACGGCATATTTTCAAGGTAACCGGCCGTTGCATGCATGAAGGACAGATCACTCTCATGGGGATCGGATTTAATCAGTTGCTCCTTTTTTATTCCCGCGTGCCGGATGATTTCCTGCAACGTTTTGTCATCAATGAAGCTGCCTCCGATATCGAACATGACGATCTTTTTCTTCTTGTTGAACACGTCCTTGGTCTGAAACATGGTATTTATCTGGATGGATAACATGCTGTCGGTTATGGCGGCCTTGAGATTGTCCATGGGCAGCGCGCTCTTGCTCACATCGCACAATAGATCCATGAGAAATATGTTTTCCCTCGCCACCACATCCGACATCTCGATATTGACGTTATATTTGCCGAGCTTCTCTGAGATGGTTGCAATGATGCCTGATTTATCCTTTCCCACCAGGGTGAGCAGCATGTTCTTCTTCTCAAAGGTCAGAGGTGTCGGGGTATATTTATCGATGGCAAGCTTAAGCCCTGTATCGCCTGAAATCTTATCTACGAGTCCCCTGAACTCCTTAACGGAAACAGTCGCCTTGGCGAGGTCCACGACAAGATAGATCGTAAAGAGTCCATGCAGGACATCCTGCCGCATATCAACGATATTACCTTTGACCTCGGCGATAGGGGATGTAATGGCACCCACAAGCCCCACCGCATCGTTCCCTGTTCCATAAACAATATAGAGCATGCTGTTCATTGTGCTGCTCCCCATATGAGTTTTGTTAATTCTAAAGAAAATGAAGACATATGGGTAGTAAAAAATAGAGCTTTGGGCAATCAAAAAGGTTCAACCGGAGAATCTCCAGATTCGATGAAATTAAGTTCCTGTTGAGCGCAATATTCGAGCAGAGAAGGGAGGAGATCGCCAACGAGATCTTTGCCCGCCAGCTCTCGGCGCTCAATAATTCAATGAACGTCATGAAGAATGTAAAGGGTGTTTCAAAGATCATCATATACGGCCAAGTTGGTGCTTCCATTGCTGCAACCGACCCGGAACTTGAAAATAAAGGAAGCCCAGTCGCTCGGCGTTAGTCGATATATAAAGAAGCCCTATACGATCGAAAACCTGGGCATGGCTATTAAAGAAGTGCTTTCCCAGTAAGAACCGATGCTGGTCACATGACCCGGCAGTTCCCTCTCAAGACTCTAAAACACCGAGCTTGACCGGTATCCACCAGGTGATCCCGTAAACCAGGGTCTTGATGAGGGCCTTTCGAGGGGCAATACCCGCCGCGGCACAGACACCACGTGACACAAGGAACTCCAATGGATGACCGAACAGCCACGTGAAGGCGACTGATTTCCAGAGCTTCCTGATAGTCTCATTCTTAATGGGCTTGATCAATCCGAAAACAGTAAATATCCATCCTATGACTGCTCCCGCCATCATGAGATACCAGAACCACTTGCTCTTAAGCATGGCTCGCCCCCCTTTATCGGCACATCATTGAAGGAAAATAGTACCAGAGAAGGGCCTTTGGTGCGAGAGGAAATATAAGCACAAGGGATAAGTTATCTGATCCAGAAACTCTACCCCTCCATCATCCCTTGGTTGCTTTCTTGTCGTCTCCAGAAAGGAAATGCGAACCTGTGTAAGCAGGGTTGGGATATGAATAGAAGCCCTGATTTGTCTTGAATCCCAACATCCCTTCGTCCACATACTTTTTAAGGAAATCCGCGTTGGTTTGTGCCTGGGCGTCCCCGGTCTTCTTGGCCCAATATTCCGTAATAGTCCAAACGGTCTTCAATCCCACCTGGTCCATGATGCCGAAGGGCCCGATGGGCGTATGCATGACCCCCATCCACGACCTGTCAATATCCTCGATCGAGGCAACATTACAGGTGGCCAGCGTTATTGCCGAAAAAAAGAGGCTCGATAGCATCGTGTTAAAGACATACCCGTTGTTCTCACGATTAAGCATAATGACAATCTGCCCGATGCTCTTGGCAAAGTTACGGACCAGGTCTACGACCTCGGGAGCTGTACCCGGATGGGGCATGACGTCCACGACATTGCTGATCCGTAGATCATGAAAGTGAAGCGCAGCGAATCTATCAGGCCTCCCCGTCTTCTCGGCGAACATGGACGGGACGAGCATCGAGGTGTTGGTAGTGAATACGGTATGCTCGGGGCAGAGCCGGTTGAACTGGCCGAACACATTGCCCTTGAGGTCCGGGTCCTCGGGTACCGACTCACTGACAAAGTCGACACCGAGGGCTGCCTCGACAGGGTCGGCAGTTGCAGAGATCCTTGCAAGGGTCTGCTGGAGCATATCCTCAGTAATCCTTCCGATGGAGACATACCAGGAACCGAGCTTTGTAACACGTTTCAAGGCCTTGTCCAGAATATCCCGGGACACATCATAGTACACCACCTCGTACCCGTGCATGGCACACTGGAGGCCGATCTGCTGGCCCATGGTGCCGGCGCCAAGGATAAGCACGCGCTTGATGTTTTCAATCTTCATGGATAGTCCCTCTATCATATGTGTGTTTCTGCATTACTTCCCAGTATCAACCGCGCTAAGCAAGCGCCCCGCCGTCCACTACAATGCTTGCGCCGGTTGTAAACGGCGCTGCATCCGATACGAGGTAGAGTACTGCCCCGGCGATCTCCATGGGCTGGGCATGCCTGCCGAGCGGAATCATCTTGACCGCATAGTCATAGATCATGGAGTTCTCCATGATGGCCTTTGAAAAATGCGTCTCTACCAGTCCGGGCAACAATGCATTCACACGGATATTCTTGGAGGCAAGCTCCTTGGCAAAGGCTAATGTCATGGATATGAGACCTGCCTTGGTAATGGAGTAGATCCCCTGGAGAGGCGCCGGTTTGACGCCGTTTATGGAGGACACGTTCACGATCGAACCGCTGCCTGATTCCATCATGAGCTTGGCTGCATGCTGAATCAGGAAAAAGGGACCCTTGAGATTCACATCAAAGGTCTTGTTCCATATCCCCTCGTCGGCACCCAGCATCTCCCCGAAGTAAGGGTTGGTTGCGGCATTGTTGATCAGGATGTGGAGTTTGCCCCACCGTTCTTTGACCTGGCCGAAAAGCCCCTCGATCTGCTTGAGATCCCCTACATGGCAGGCTATGACATCAGCCTTTCCCCCCCGGGATGCGATCTTTTCGGAAACGTTCTGCAGTACATCCGCCTTCCTGCTCACCAGGATACAGTGAGCCCCATAATCCGCAAGAGTGACGGCAATAGCTTCACCTATGCCACGGCTGGCACCCGTTACCAGAGCGATCTTGCCTTTCAAGCTGAAATCCACCTTGTTCATGTTTTTCTCCTGCTCGTGATTTAGTTGGGAATACTACCCCATCCTATCTGTTATCTCATAAGCTGCTTTCCCGGGTAATCTTCTGAGCCATCTGCCCTGCGATATGCACGCCGAAGATGAGGACCTTAAATCGTTCGTCCTTGGTCTGGCCGTGATAGAACCGGTAGTAGATCTGCTGGAGAATGACCACAATCCTGAAGATGCCGAAGCACAGATAGAAATCAAAGTTATCTATGGTGATGCCGGCCTTGTCCGCATACCTCTGCACCATCTCGACCCTGGTAAGGGCCCCGGGCATGTTCGTGGGGTGCATGCCCGCTATCTGGACTTCTTCCGGGTCGTCTGCCTGCACCCAGTATCCCAGCGAGCTGCCGAGGTCCATGAGCGGGTCACCGATGGTGGCCATCTCCCAGTCCAGCACGCCGATTATCTTGAGAGGGTCATTCGGATCAAGAACAACGTTGTCGAACTTGTAATCGTTGTGAATCAGCGCCGGCTTGGGAAAATCAGGCGGCATCTTCTCTTTGAGCCAGGCCATGACATCTTCAAAGTCAGGGGCATCGGGCGTGCGAGCCGTCCGGTATCTCTCTGACCACCCTTCAACCTGTCTCCTTACATACCCTTCCGGACGGCCGAGCCCTTCGAGACCGATGGTCTTGTAGTCTACACCATGAAGTTCCACGTGCACATCCAAGAGCCTCTCACACAACTTGCGCATTTCATCAGGGCTCAGATTCATGCCCTTGGGGAATCTCTTCCTGGGGATGATTCCCTTGATCCGCTCCATCACATAGAACGGACACCCCATGATACCCTCGTCTTCGGTGTACACAAGCGGTTTAGGGCAATAGGGGAAAACCGGATTCACTGCGCTCATGACTCGGTATTCCCTGCCCATGTCGTGGGCCGACCTTGCCTTTCTCCCGAAAGGCGGCCGCCTGAGAACCAATTCCCTATCCCCCACCTTGATGAGATAGGTTAGATTGGAAAAACCGCTCGGGAACTGCTCCACAGCAAGATCACCCTTAAGACCTGGAATTTTGTCCTTCAGAAATGCCTCTATGGACTTCAGATCGAGCTCTTCCCCCTGGCGTATCTTTGTTGGCGCATCGATGAGATCCAACGTTTACACCCCTTTCATCTCTTCATTTGCAGCTTAATCCCTTGCTTCATGGTCGTGGTTGAACCAAATAGGCCTCAACAAAATCCACAAGGAAAGCTGCATACTTCTCCACCGATACCTTTCTCCTGTCGTATTTCCATCTCTTCAGATACCAGTCCTGGAGCATGGACTTTATCACCGCCCCGGTCAGCTCCATATCGACGGCATTAAAGACCCCCTTCTCACGGCCTTCTTTCATGATATCGATGAGGATCTTCTCCGTAAAGAGCTCGGCTTCAATGGCCTTTTTATGCTCTTGTTTGGCAAGGTTCTTGGTCTCCATGTAGGCGAAATAGAACCACTGCTGCATGACCTCGCTCAGGTAAAGGTGGGCCTGGATCACCCGTTTCAATTTTGCGTGCGGGTCTTCCATACCCTTGATCTGGTCCAGCAGAATCTTCATGACAATCGCGCTCTGCCACTGGATCATGTGCAGCAATTCTTCCTTGCTCGAAAAGTATGTATAGAGCGCACCCATGCTCAAACCGGCCTCTGCACTCAAATCTCGAAGGCTCATGGCATCGAAACCTTTGGAGTTGCTCAAGGAAAGGGCTGCATTGAATATCTTCACCAGGTTTTTCACCGCAACACCTTCCTTTTTGATCTTGATGCGCTCCCGGTTATCGATATAGATCTCGCGGCACATGTCCTCCATGGAAAGGCTCACAAAACCCTTGAATGTCTCAAATTTCAGGTCGTCATCCATAGATCAACGTACTGTCCTTCCCTCATAGTCCCTCAGAATCCTCTTGGCCACGGACATCTTGTGGACCTCATCAGCTCCGTCATAGATGCGGGCTGCCCGTTCGTGTCGGTAGTAGTAGGCGATGATTGTATCATCCGTCATGCCCATGCCGCCGTGCACCTGGAGAGCCTTATCTATGACGTTCTGAAGTACATTCGCCACAAAGAACTTGATGAAGGAGATGTCATAGCGTGCCGCCTTGGTGCCGAGCTTATCGATCTTCCATGCAGCGTTTAGGGTCATAAGCTTTGCCGCCTGTATCTCTGCAGCACATTCGGCAATCCAGGCCTGGATGATCTGCTTGGTGGCAAGCGTCCTGCCGTCAGGCGAAATGATCCGTTTGGATGCCCGGGAGCACATGAGGTCAAAGGCCCGGTTGCAGATCCCGATCCAGCGCATGCAGTGGTGGATCCTACCCGGGCCGAGGCGTTCCTGGGCTATGATGAAACCATAGCCTTCGGGTCCCAGCAGGTTCTTCTGGGGGACCCGGCATGACTGGAACAGGACTTCGCCGTGAGATGCGTAGTCATCACCGGAATGACCCATGACGGGTATGTTCCTTACCAGATTGAACCCCTTGGTATCCGTGGGCACGATGATCATGCTTGCCTGCATGTACGGCGGGGCCTCGGGGTTTGTCAGGGCCATGACAATGGAGATTGCGGAACCGTCCGCTGCTGTGGAATACCACTTCTGCCCGTTGATAACATAGTCATCTCCGTCCTTGACGGCCGTTGTGTCCATCATAACAGGATTGGATCCGGGCATCTCCACCTCGGTCATGGAGAAACAGCTCCTGATCTTGCCCTCGATGAGGGGCTTCAGGTATTTTTCCTTCTGCTCCGGGGTGCCGCGGAGGTGCAGGATCTCGATGTTGCCCGCATCCGGAGCCTGGCAGTTGAATACATAGTGCCCAAGCGGTGTCCTGCCCAGGGACTCGGACACGA
>DATKLV010000330.1:0-5782 GCA_035542255.1 Desulfomonilia bacterium
TTTCTGCTGCTGTAAAGAAGCAACCCAAGAAAAAGAAACATGCTTTGGCGGTAGAGAGGCTGTCCAGGAAGAAAGAGCTACCAGCTGCTGTGAAGAAGCAGACTAAGCCAAAGGAGCTTGCTGCTGCGGCGGGGAAGCCGCCCGGGAAGAAAGAAACCCCTGCAGCCGGGAGGAAGCCGTCCAGGAAGAAAGAGCTACCTGCTGCTGTGAAGAAGCAGCCTAAGCCAAAGGAGCTTGCTGCAGCGGCGGGGAAGCCGCCCGGGAAGAAAGAAACTCCCAAGAAAAAGCAGCTTCCCGCTCCTGTGAAGAAGCAACCCGAGAAAAAGGAGCTTGCTGCAGCGGCAGAGAAGGCACCTAGGAAAAAAGAAACTCCTGCAGCCGAGTTGAAGCCATCCAAGACAAAGGTGCTTCCTGCGGCTGCAAAGATTCAACCCCTGAAGGCCATTTACCCGGAGGAGCTTGGTAAACGATACAAGTGCTATAAATGCGGCACCAAGTTTTATGACCTGGGTAGACCTCAGCCGCTTTGTCCATCCTGTGGAGCCGACCAGCATGATGATGAACTTAAGGTAATCCATAAGCGGAAGGGAAGGCGGCGTCCCAGCTTCATGGGAAAAACGGAACCGCTCGTTACTACCCCGGAAGAGAGTGAAGACCTGGTCGAGGTTGTTAATGAAGTGGATGCCGAATATGCTTTGGATGTGGATGATATTGTCCTGGAAGAGAATAAGGACACAGACTATTAAGAATAACAGTATGTATGCATTCGCATTTCAGAGAAAGCCATTCTCCTTATACCAGTCGTAGGCGTCATCAATCATCAGATAGATTACCTGCTGCATTGCTGCAGATCGCTCGGGAAGGAAATGGGTTTATTGCACGGGATACAGTGATGCGCTTCTTCTGGAGGAATTTCCCTGTATTCTTGATCTGGCTCACCGCCTTGAGCATGATGGACACAGCCCTGCACCGGATCACGCCCCTCCTGAACTATGCTGCATGGCTCACCCTTGTCCCGTTTTTCATCTCCCTTACCCTGCTTGGGTTTTGCCTCTCCAAAGGGGAGGTGTTCCGCCTGAAGAGGTATTGCATCTGGGCCGCTGTCCTGGCCGGTATTTATGCTCTCACCCTGATCCCCAGGACTTCTGTGCCGCTGCCTCTCGACACACTCCGCCTCATCTACGAGGTGAGCGCTGTCACCGAGTTCATCATACTCGCCCTTCACGGCAGGACCTGGCTTAAACGGTGGGACTGGCTCTGGATATTCTGCATTACGCTCGTTTTCGGGATGGTCCTGGAGAACGGTGGCATACTCATGGGTTTCTTCCAGGAGAAGGGATACTGGTTCTATGTCCCTGGTCTCCCCGCACCTGTAGCCACGATTGTCGGGTGGGTGAACGTCCTCTATTGCGGGTTCTTTGCCGTTGAGAAGCTCATGCCCGAGATGAGGCCTTTTCTCAGGGGGCTCGTGTGCGCCGTCATAGCCCTTTCCATGGATATCCCCTTTGATCCGGTGGCTACAAGACTTGCCTGGTGGGTATGGAATGATAGGCTCACCATGAGCATCTGGGGTGTGCCTGTGGTCAATTATGTGGCATGGTTCTGGGCATTGTTCCCCTATGCATGGTGTTATTATCGGGTGAGGTCGTACGGGAAATGTGAGGAAGGAAGGAAGATCGCGCTCTTTTCAGCGCTGATTCCCCTGATTCTGGTGATCGAACTCGCCGGGGTGTTGGCGAGTCTGCTTATCCTCGGGGACAAAGAAGCTCTGGAGATCGTGGGTCGATTCTTGAGGTCATTGTGATTCGATGATCTCCTGGTAGAGCTTTTCATAGCTTCGTGTGGCCCTGTCCTGGGAATAGAACTGCATGATCCGCTCCCGCGCTCGTGATCCCATCTCCCCGCGCGCTTCAGGACCCATCTGAGCGAGTCTTTCCCAGGCCACGCAAAGATTCCGGGGTGACCGCCTGCTCACTAGGAGGCCGGTATCCCCCAAGAGAAGGCCGGTGTCTCCCGCGTCTGTGGCCACACAGGGTATCCCGCAGGCCATGGCTTCACCGATAGCATTCGGGAGACCTTCGGAAGAGGAAGAGGAAGTTGCGATGTCCAAGGAGGCCAGTATGTACGGTATATCGTCCCGCTCTCCCAGGAGATGGAACTTCTCCGGGTCCGGAGCCGCTCCCAGGTAGCCCCTGATGGTGGGATTCTGGTCCGTAATCCCCTTGCCTGCAATGATGAAATGGGTATCAGGGTGGGATTTCGAGAAGAGGGTTGCAGCGGAAAAAAAAGTGGCGTGATCCTTCATGGGGTCGAACCGGCCGATGAGGCCCAGTGTCAGTGCGTCATTCGGTATACCCAAGTCGGCCCTGATCAGGGAACGTGCATCGGGATCAGTCTTGAATGTCATCGTATCAAACCCGTTTGGAATAATCACCCACTTCCGGGGATGGTACCCGAGCCTTTTGTGCGCCTCCATGCCGGCGAAAGAATTTGATACTACCATCTGGGGGATCCCCGAAAGCCTTGCTCCGGCCATTACTGCGAATCGGTAAACAAGACCGTATTGCGTAAGGTCCATGTCCGAGCAGCGGATATTCCATAGGATGGGGTATCTTCTGGAAATAGTCAGGCCCATAACGTTGGCATGGTACATCCAGCACTGGATGATGTCCGGCTTGAAGATGTTGGCCGTGAAGCGAAGACGAAACGCGGCACTTATCTCTGGTGTACCCTTACGCATCTTTAAAGAGTGGACAGGAATACCTGCCTGCTCGATTCTTCGGCCCATGATTCCGGGGGCAGTCATGCAGACCACGATGTTTTCATAGGCACCCTTGTCCATCGAGGTGACGAGCCTGAACAGGTTCTGCTCGGCCCCGCCGACATCAAGGGTTGATATGAGATGGAGGACTTTTATCTGCATCACTTTATTCTTTTTAAAGTCTTATCCACAGTAGTGTCTTCTCCACATCATGAACGCAAGCAGCAACCAGATGCGGTCCACCGCCACCGAGCCGTTCTTGCCCTTGAAGGCGGACACGGTCTTCAAAACCAGAGCAGGGTCGATCTCGGCCTGGCCGGAGAGGGATTCGGGGCTCAGGTATTCTTCCACCAGTCCCATGAGCTCGTCATGGAGCCAGGAGTAGATGGGAACGGCAAAACCCTGCTTGGGCCTCTCGAAGAGGTGTGCGGGGAGATACCTTTCCAGGACCTTCCTGAGGATATATTTCATTTTTCCTCTTTGGTACTTAAACTCCATGGGCAGGCGCAGGGCGAACTCAACGATCCTGTGGTCGAGGAACGGGTCCCTTCCCTCCAGGCTCGTCGACATGGTGGCCCTGTCCACCTTGGTGAGGATATCCTCGCTCAGGTAGTGTCTCATGTCCCAGAGCATCATGGCGCTTAAAAGTGATCTGCCTGTTTCCTTCAGGGAAGGCCTGGGATTATGGTAAGTGCCCATGAGCGATGAAATCTCCTGAGGAAGCCAGTAGGCCAGTGCATAGGGGTAGGCACCGCCGGCGTCACCTTCCCAGTTGGCGAGCACGGCCTGAAACTTTCGCATCCGATCCTTGATGGCGGGCAGCCTGAGCCCGGGATGTGTGCTTGCAAGATCTGCTGCCGTATCCGCGCCAATAAAGCCCAGAGCTTTTCCCATGGCCCTGGGGATGGAAGCAGGCAGGGGAGAAAGATACCTCTGGAGCATCTCCATGACCCAGTAGCGGTGGTATCCGCAGAACAGTTCGTCGCCTCCGTCTGCGGATAGGCTTACCTTGACGTATTTTCTGGTCATCCGTGAGACGATGGTGGTGGGGATGCCTGATATGTCACCGAATGGTTCATCGTAGATTTCGGGCCACAGGGGGAGGATTGCACGGGCGTGGTCCGGCGTCACGGTCTCCTCGGTATGCTCCGTTCGCAGGTAGTCTGCGATGGCCCTGGCCCAAGAGGACTCGTCATAATTCTTCTCCCTAAAGCCGATGGTGAAGGTCTTGATGGGGGTTCCTGTATTCCTTGCCAGGACAGCGGTGACCAGTGATGAGTCAATGCCCCCTGACAGGAAGACGCCTACCGGTACATCGGCAATGAGGCGCTTGCTGAAGGCATCGACCATGAGGGCCTCCAAGCGGTCGATGAGGTACTGCTCTGAGCCTCTCAGCTCCGGCTGCATGCAAACAGCATCCTGCGACCAGTAGATGTGTTTCTCCACCTCGCCTTTTTCATTGACCCTGATCCAGGCGCCCGGCTCCATCTTGAAGGTGTTCCTGTAGATGGATCTCGGTGAGGAGATATAGCCGTAGTGAAAAAACTCTCCCAGGGCTTCCCGGTCTATCTCCAGATATTCTTTCAGGGCTGCGTGAAGACCCTTGAGCTCGGAGGCAAAGGCGAATCTCCCTTCATGTTGATAGTAGTAGAGCGGTTTGACCCCCATGCGGTCGCGGAAGAGGTAAAGTGATTTTTCCAGGGAGTCCCAGATAGCATAGGCGAACATGCCGATGAGGCGGTCTACGGACGAAGACCCCCATGCGGCAAAGGCGTTCAGGACCACCTCGGTGTCCGATGTGCCCCGGAAGGTGAACCCCTGCGCCTCGAGCTCCGGCTTTAGCTCCCGGTAATTGTACACCTCGCCGTTGTAGCAGATGGTGTACCTGCCATCCAGGGTGGTCATGGGCTGATGGCCGGTGGGGCTCAGGTCGATGATGGAGAGCCTGCGGTGGCCCATGGCAAGGCATGCGGCCTCATCGATATACATCCCGGCATCATCTGGACCGCCGTATGTCATGGTGTCGCGCATGCCCATGCATGTCCGCAGAAGATTTTCAAGTTTTCTTTTATCCCAGATACCGGTTATGCGGCACATAGTGAGATTATGAAAGGTGATGCAGAGAGTTGATGAACTCAATGAGTTTTACAAGCTTGACCCTATAATCCATATGTTCACTGGCATAAGTGCGCATTTGTTGTGGGATCTCTTCACCAGAGGCGTGCATATCTTTTGCGAATTGAATAACAGCTTGCATATC
This sequence comes from Desulfomonilia bacterium, assembly GCA_035542255.1. Classification (GTDB taxonomy): domain Bacteria; phylum Desulfobacterota; class Desulfomonilia; order UBA1062; family UBA1062; genus MWEI01. Next base: position 5,022 of record DATKLV010000330.1, read on the forward strand.
GATGGGACTTTCATCGGATGGAGCCATGAAGATATAGGGGAAATCAGGTGAAAGATCCTCATCTTTATGTGAGATTATGAATGGTATTCCCCTGGCCATATATTCACGGACTTTCAAGGTAGAGCCATTCGTCAATTTCTTGCGGTGAATTCCCAACGTCCCGATCGCCACATCAGCAAGATCAAAAAGTACATCGAGACCTTCGCCGGTGATATAGCCATGCGAGGTTATATGATCTTCGATATTCAATGACCGTATAAGCTTTTTGATGGAGCCGCTGACATTGCCTGCTATATGAAGCTCAAGTCGAATGGTGTTACGATGATCTGCCATGCCTTGCAGTACCCGGTCTAGCCCATGCCACTCAGCAGTATTTGATCCGACATAAAGAAGTCTTAAGGTGTTATCCGTCACCTTCCGGGGTTTCTTCAAGGGGTATTGTTCAACATCGATGCTGTTCGTCAGGGTGAAGGATGGGATATCTCTGCCGATCAGTGAGAGCTCATATTCGGTTATCTCCGAGGTCACACCAATAACCCCATCAACTGACCGTAGAACTTTCCTGCCATTGTGCTTCATGATCGGAGAAAGAAGGCGTCCAGGAAGGGTCATGCGCAGCTCTTCGATTTCTTTTGATTGATGCTCACTGATAAATTGAACCCGGGGGCATACTTTTTTGGGATTGAATATTCCAGGGACGGATGTGATGGTGTAACGCCAGATGATCACATCAGGATTATACTGCTCAATATCTTTATATG
>DATKLV010000331.1:0-10009 GCA_035542255.1 Desulfomonilia bacterium
AAGGGGGAGTTGCCGCATGAACTCATAATCAAGGCAGTTGGTTATGGGTGCGGCGCGAAAAGGTTCAAGAACTGGCCAAACCTATGCCGTGTCATGCTCTGTGAAATGGAATCCAATGCACAGACAGAAAGGATCTTCAAGGTTGAGGCCGATATCGATGACATGATGCCCGAGGATGCGGTGGCAGCCCTCGACAGGATAATGGATGCAGGTGCCAAGGATGTTGGAATCCATCCGAGGATCATGAAACAAGGCAGGCCTGGTTTTACCATTTCCGCGTTATGTAAAGAAGATAACCTTAAGGATGTGCTTTCAGCGTTTCTCATGCACACTTCCACCATCGGAGTGCGATACCATTTGGTCGAACGTCTTATCCTGCCTAGGCATCAGTACAAGGTATCTACCAGGTACGGTGAGGTGGGTGTAAAAGATGTGATTATGCCCGATGGAACAATCCGAGCCAAGCCTGAATTCAGCGATCTCTATGAAATTTCATGCAGGACAGGTATATCGATGAACCTCCTCAGGGATGAGGTGAAGCGTGTGATGCAGGAGAATAAACAAGAGGTATAATCTTTGTCGGAGGGGTCATGAAGAATCTGCTCGATGCATACAAAAGGGGGGAATTGAATGTTGAGGAAGTGCAGGATCGCCTCATGCGTATGCTCTACGAGGAGGGCGAAGACTTCCTTCTGGATCTGCACCGAGGCCATCGCATCGGTTTTCCGGAAATAATTTTTGCAGAAGGAAAGACCACTGATCAAGTAATCTCCATAACCAAAAGCCTGTTTGAGAATAATGGGCATGTATTTGTGTCCATTGTTGATGATGAGAAAGAAAGGCTCATCAGGCAGCAGTTTCAACGTGCCGAGGTGAAGAAATCCGGCCGGCTCCTTCTCATCAAGAGACATGGCCTTGCAGCCAAGAAAATGCCGGGATGCGCCGGCATAATAACCGCTGGTACGGCAGATGTCTCCTTCGCCCAGGAATGCGCACTCATTATAGAGGAAATGGGCTTTGATCTCATCAAGGCCTTTGATATAGGGGCATCAGGCATGCACCGTCCTCTCCTCGGACTTAAGAAGGCAAAAGATGCTGACCTCCTCATCGTATTTGCAGGTATGGATGGTGTCCTGCCCACACTCATGGCATCCCTCACGGATCTGCCTATCATTGCAGTCCCTACGCCTGTGGGGTACGGCTATGGCGGAGGCGGTGAGGCAGCCCTTTCCACCATGCTCCAGTGCTGCGTTCCCGGGGTAATGGTCATGAATATCGGCAATAGCGTCGGTGCCGCTGCAGCAGCTATACGGATATTCAAAGCACTTGGGAAAAAATCGAGTGGAAATTCTCTCTAGGATCAGAAAGATCTGCCAGAGAACATGTTCCGGATGTTGGGTATGAAGCTTGTATGCCTCAAGTGGCGATAATGCCCATAAACTATTCAGAAAAAACCTGTCTAGAACTCAGTTAGATCAGGTCCTGTCGTACCTTTAAGGTATTCCTGAACGATCCCCACAGCACGTTCAAAATTCATACGGGAGGGTGTGAGCACAGAGAGCCTGATATAGTCAGACCACTGAGCTCCATAAATATCTCCCGGTGTGACTCTGACTCCGAGTGAAAGGAGTTTTTCACAACTTATGCGGCTGGGTACGGATGTCTTAATCCACAGACAAGGTCCGCCGGTAGCCCATGAAGTGGCATGTGATAAGTAATCCGAACGGGATTGCAGTTCTATCTTGAGCCGCCTGACATGATCTTTCAGATTTGATGAAGAGAGCATGGTCGAAAGGCATCTCTGGAGAATACCGGAAAGGGACAGGTCATTGATCTCCTTGAGCTGGATGATGGTATTATATATGGTCCCCGGCACCACGGTAAAGCCTATGCGCAAACCGGGCCCCAGGATATTCGAAAGACTCTTTATATAGATCACTCTTTCATGCATATCCCTGGCCTTTAGTGGGGTAGCACCCATGACTTCGGAGAGAGGATCGTCCTCGATGATGAAGAAATCTCTCTTATGAGCTAGTTGTAAAAGCCGGTCCCTTAATCCTTCAGGGATGGATTTACCTGTGGGTATAAGCCCCTGAGGCATGGAGTAGAGAATGCGGATATCTAAAGAATGCAACCTGTCGAGATCCTCAATGCTTGAAATGTAGTGGACGGGTATTACCACTGCACCGAGCGATTCAAATATCCTTGCCGCTCCCCTATAGCCAGGGTCCTCCACTGCAACAACATCGCCTCTTTTTATTAGGGAAAGACCTACAAGGAAGAGAGCCTGCTGGGATCCGGCCGTTATAATTGGTGTTTGATGTATGCCCAGTGAGCTCAGCCAGTTCATGGCCTGCATACGAAGGGGCTCGTATCCCTGCGGAGGGTCATAGGTGTGGAGACCTTCGAGCGTTATGTTCAGATGGGGCCCCACCCACAGCAGCAGTTCTTCAGGAGGCCGGATGGTGGCCATGTCAATGATGCTCCCGGCGGATCCATAAGAGACAAAAGTACCAGAACCCTGTCGACTTATCACGAGCCCTTTTTCAAGGAGATACTGATACACGTTTCTGGCCGTGACATGGCTTATATTCTCCTGTATTGCAAGTTCCCTGATGCCGGGCAGCCGCTCGCCCGGCCTCCTTCTCTTCAGGATATCACCCGCAAGACGCTCAGCTACCTCTTTGTACCGCATCATACTCCTCCTTGACTTTGCTGATAATATGTATAACAATAATTTGACAATGAGTAAATTGTTATATAACTTTAAGGAGAATTAATATGACCCAATTACCTGATCAGATTCTCGTTAACAGGGGCTTAGCCCGAATGCTCAAGGGCGGTGTGATTATGGACGTGACAACGGCTGAACAGGCAAAGGTTGCAGAAGATGCAGGTGCCGTTGCAGTCATGGCATTGGAGAGGGTGCCGGCCGATATCCGGTCGCAAGGAGGGGTTGCACGCATGAGCGATCCCCTCATTATAAAAGCCATTAAAGAGGCAGTAACAATCCCGGTCATGGCAAAGGCAAGGATCGGCCATATAGTTGAGGCCCAGGTACTTCAGGCCCTTGAGATAGACTATATAGATGAAAGTGAAGTACTGACACCTGCGGACGAGGAACATCATATCAACAAGAGGGTTTTTAAGATACCGTTCGTCTGCGGCTGTCGGGACCTGGGTGAGGCTGCACGGAGGATCGGTGAGGGTGCATGCATGATAAGGACTAAGGGTGAGGCCGGTACCGGCAATGTCGTCGAGGCTGTACGCCATATGCGGACAGTCATGAAGCAGATACGCGAGCTGTGCTCCATGAGCGAGGACGAGGTCTTCGGTTTTGCAAAAGGGCTTGGGGCACCTCTTGATGTCATTATGGAGATAAGGATACTTAAGGCATTGCCGGTGGTGAACTTTGCAGCCGGGGGTATCGCTACACCTGCGGATGCTGCACTCATGATGCATCTCGGGGCTGACGGCGTGTTCGTAGGTTCAGGCATATTCAAATCTGCAGACCCTGCTAAACGTGCCAGGGCCATTGTCGAGGCAGTAGCCCACTATGAAGACCCTGCATGGGTTGCACGGGTTTCCGAGGGTCTTGGAGATGCGATGCACGGCCTTGATGTGAGGACAATGCCGGATGAAGAAAGGCTTGCCAAGCGAGGATGGTAATGGTGATCGGTATTCTTGCACTCCAGGGTAATGTCTGCGAACACAGGGAAAACCTTGAGCGCTATGGTGCTCAGAACCTGTTGATCAGGAGGCCTGATGAGCTTGATGGTATAGACGGCCTTATCCTTCCGGGTGGAGAAAGCACGGCAATGAGAAAGCTCATTGTATCCTCTGGGCTCAAAGAGCCTCTGCGAGAGCTGATCCTGCAGGGATTGCCTGTCTGGGGCACTTGTGCGGGTGTTGTTCTGCTCGCTGAAGGAGGTATCTGGCAGAGTGTTGATATACAGGTGGAACGCAACGCCTACGGCTCCCAGATACATAGCCGTGTGGCGAAAGGGATATCAAAAATAACGGATAGGGAGTTCTCCATGGTGTTCATACGGGCGCCTCGGATACGTTCCTTTGCCGGAAATGTCGAGATCCTGGCCGAGCTCGAAGGTGATATCGTTGCAGTCCGTCAAAATAACATCCTGCTTACCACATTCCATCCCGAGCTTACTGAAGACAGCCCCTTCACCGAATATTTCTTGAACATAGTTGATAGAAGAGAAGCATAGTTTCCATCATGTAAATTCGAGGTCTCAACTACTTCTCATTTTCATGAAAAAAACGCCATACCTCTTCTGCCAGTATCATCTCTTTGCTTACCCTGCCCACAATGAACTCGGGCAGGTACTGTGTGCCGCCTGGAATTGTGTGGCCACCACCGTGTACGATGTACAAGCGTACTTTAGTGCCGGACCATGATAGTCGTTCGATATGCGTTTCATCAGCAGGGTATCGGTCTTCAATCTGTTCAGACAGAGGATGTTTTTCTCGGTCCTCCGACTTTATCCAGGACCTGGCGGATTCCATCGATGATACGACTTCCCCCTTGGAGAAAACGTAGAAGAGTCTCACCGTACCCCCTTCGAAAGGGTTGATGGGGTCATCCGTTCCGTTGACGATCATGACGGGAATGCCTGGTCGAGGTGACTGGCACTTTGACATACCAGCGGCAGGCATGCTGGCGCTAACAACAACAATTCCTGAAATCTTATTGGGGATCTCGATTGCAAGCCGAAAGCACATATGCCCACCGTTGGAAAGTCCTACTGCATAAATTTTTTTAGGGTCGGCATGCCACTTCGTACAACAGTGATCAATGATTGCAGTGATGAATCCCACATCATCGATGTTCTTGGTATGTGCATCATCCTTTGGAACAGTCCTACAGTCATTCCAGTGCTTATGGTAACCATCCGGGTATACAACGATGCACTTCTCCCGATCTGCAATACGGTCGAACTGATCTCCGCATGCCTCCCGCATCTTCTTCCCTGTACCCAAGGCACCATGCAGGACTATAATGAGAGCAGGTGAGGTTAGATAACCATAAGGGATGTATGCGAGGAATGACCTGTCCATCCCATTGTGCGAGATGGTTTCTTCCACGACCTTACCCGGCATGCCCGTATCTGCTGTAGAGATAAGAGTAGTAATCATGACGGTTGCCAGAGAGATGAGGAAGGTAATGTATGGACGAGTGCTCATCCGGGCCTCCGAAGTTTTCTGTATTATAATGAAAAAGAACGGCTGTTGTGAGATGGTTCATGATAAGATTGATATTTTGTGAAAGAATTCCATCATCCATGTTGACATGTATACTCTCCTATCCCAATAGATAGTATATGAATACTCTTGTTGCACAATGTACTTTCTGTGGAAAGAGGCATTTGCTGAGTATTGAGGACTTGGAGACGTGGTTCGTTAAGTGTGCATGCGGAGCGTGCGGATTTGTTCAGGATGAGGCGGAACTTGTTGAAACCGGGCATAAAGGTGTCGGCTTCACGGTACACGAAGTGCCGAACGCAGTCGGCACATTCATACACCTTGCCGATCCTCTTCCTGTCTTTGTGAATGAGAGAAATTGCTGGGTATATGTATGCTGGTTTAAAAAAGATGACAGGGCTTATGTATAAACAGCCACACTCGGAGGGGTTTATGGGAAAAAGAATTCTTAGAACTAAGCTGTGTGACATGCTCGGTATAGAATATCCCATTGTATGTGCGGGCATGGGGCCGGTACTTATCGGCGAGCAGCCGGGGTCGCCTGTAGATCTTGTTGTGGCGGTCTCAGAAGCGGGTGGTTTAGGGGTTCTCGGCGGGAGTGGATTCACCATTAATGAATTGCGGCAGGCAATCCGCGATATCAGGGCACACACAAGTAAACCCTTTGGTGTCGATCTTCTTTTACCTAAAAACGTAGTCGAGGGCAAAGGTGTCGATTATGGTGATATCAAGGAGATTCCCTTGAGTGCAGCGCTGAAGACCTTGCCCGGGCCATACCTGGAGTGGATCAAAAAGATGAGGGAAGAGCTGGGGCTGCCCGGTAAGGATGTCATGGTGAGACTAGACACGACCACTTTGCGGCCTTTTGATGCAGTAAAGGTGTGCATCGAGGAGAAGGTTCCGCTCTTCTGCGCAGGACTGGGCAACCCGGGGTTCATGGTGGAAGACGCCCATGCAAATGGCATCAAGGTGCTTGGAATCACTGGTAACGTAAAGAACGCCAAGCGGATGATCGAATCCGGCGTGGACCTTATTGTAGCACAGGGTTCTGAAGGTGGCGGCCACACAGGCAGGATAGGTACCATGGCCTTACTCCCCGGCGTATTGGATGTCGCAGGACAAGTCCCAGTTCTTGCAGCTGGCGGCATAGGTGATGGCCGGGGTCTTGCTGCTGCACTGGCCATGGGGTGTATGGGTGTATGGATCGGGACCCGCTTTCTGGCCACAAATGAAGGAGGAGCCCTGGATGTGAACAAGCGTCGCATCTTATCTTCAACAGAGGAGGATACCCGGGTAAGCTACGCGGTCACAGGGAAGACCTCACGAACGAGTTTCAGCAAGTTTCATGATCTATGGAATTCATCAGACCTTGATCCTCTTCCATTTCCCATGCAGGTGCTGGTTTCGTCGGCCATGTTCGCCGATTTTGCGGAAGCCAAGATGGATGACTATATGGGCGGCTTTGCTGGACAGATCTCGGGCATCATCCATGAAATCAGGCCTGCTGGGAAGGTGGTCGAGGAGATGGTTGAGCAGGCCTTCGATATACTCACGGCTAAACTTCCTGGAAACGTGATAACTCGATGAACAAAAGACCCCGCCTGTTAAGACGGGGCCTAATCTTTCAATTACCTAGTCTTCGTCATCATAGCCGGTACCCGGCGGGGCCTCCGATGCTATGGATCTGTTGATACCGCGTGCAAGAATGGCTGCAATGCCGAAGAGTATCACTGTTGCACCGAAGAGGATAAGGATAATCGTAGTCAACCATCCTTGGGCCTCTTTCTCTATCTTTCCGGAAGCGGCTTTGGCCTGTTCGTTGAACTTCTCGACATCCACCGCCAGACCGACCCACCCGAATCCTGCCGGCTTGGGGTAATCCGTTGAATAGAAAGGTATCGGGGCATAAGCCACTATCTTCGTATGTCCTTCGAACTTATAGGTCTTAATACCCGGTTTGCCCAACTCGGCCTCTTTTGCAACCTCCGGCATGGCCGGATCAATATTGCCCAGTTGATTGAGGTTCAACGCCTCTTCGCCCTTCTTTTCCATTTCTGCAGCATTAGCGGAGGTGATGGGCGGGACAGGGGCACCATCCTTGTAGAGGCCTTCTATGTGATAATCATTGGGATGTGCGATGACAAACCCTCTATTGTCGACCATATATGCATAGTTTCCGGTAGAGGCGTCTGCTTTGACCACATATTTAGCCTCCAGCGGTATGATGTTATCCGTGTACTTGGCAAGGGACCTCGAATCAAGTGCCAGCTCGATGACCCCTATGAATCCCTGCTTGTCGAACAGCGGAGTTGCCATTCGGATAATCCCTTCAAATCTCTTCCCTTTCTCGAATTCAGCCTTGTTAACATACCACCCAGTTACATGAGAGATGTACACGTCGCCTTTGTTGAGCTCTTTTGCCTTGAGGAAGTAATCCTCAGTTTTATAGGTTGTGTTGGCAGGGTTGCTCACATTAACCAACTCATTCTTAGGGACGATCTTTCCGTTTTTAATCTTGATGAGCTCATTTCCATTTTTATCGGTGAGTGACATCTCCACATACAGTGGCAGCTGTTCCTTTACGATGTTTGTATCTTTTTTGGCCCAGAGGGCATATGTCCTTGTTTCCAAGAACTGTTTGTATGTCTCCTGGGTAGCAGGAAGGATTGTGGTGATCAATAGATCCTTCTGTCGCTCACGCAAGAAATCGGCAATGTTCTGAGCCACATCGGCGGCACGAACCGATAATTCCTGTTGTGATTTCTTGTCCAGAGCATTCATCGTACCTGTCTTTGATAAGCCACCAATATGGAATATGCTGAAGGCAATGAGGGAAGCGATCAGTAATAAGGGGATTACCACGAGCAGGAAAAATAACCTTGCAACTGTTAAAATGCGACTTCCTTTGATCGATTCAGGCATTTTTTCCCCCTTATTCGTTGAATCGTTCTGTTAAAATGATCCCTCAGTACTATCTTATCCAAACAGGAAAGTCTTGAATGGGTTGGCGAAGATGAGGATGAGTGTAATAACCAGCGCATAGATTGCGATGGACTCTGCCATGGCCATACCGACCATCATGGTCATCATGATCTTGCCCTGGGCTGCCGGGTTTCTACCCACTGCTTCAGAGGCACCTGCAGCTGCCGCACCGATGCCCGCACCGGCTCCAATGCATCCCAACCCGATGGCAAATCCTGCTCCAAGCATTGCACCGACCGAGAAGATCACCTTGATCAGCGGGTCTTGTGCAGCAGGAATGGCATCAGCTGCGAAGACACCCTGTGACGCTAAGAGCGCAAGGGTAACTGTTGCTGCAAAGGTGAACAAGATTTTAGTTACGTTACGATACATATTAGTCTCCTTTCTTCTTTCTGATAATTTTTTCTTAATCATCTTTGACTGAGTCCTCATTTCTCTCTCAAGAAAGCAATAGACATGCCACAGCATCCCGGCAATGAGGGAATGCCTATAACTAAATGAAATTCAATGTTTAATTATCTACAAAATCTGATAAAGACCCCATGGTACTGATTGTATAGTTAAACAGATCGTTCAATTAATCTTATGGAGTTGAATAAAAATTGGTATCTGCAGCAAGCAACTTAAGATTCTATCCTTACGTTCTATACGCCGTGAATCCATTGATAAAAACCTCCTCTACTCCTATATTGTGCAAAAAACAACGGATAAGAACAAAAGATCCATGATGGAATAGAGTAAAGATAAGGAGATGCTGGCTGTTTATCAAGAGGCTCTTGAATAGGATGGGACGATAGCTTTTCAAGGACGGATTATTGTGTAAATGATGATAACCCATGTGCATATTCTCTCATACAGACAGTTCGTGACTTTCTTCCATCAGTATAATATAAAAGATATGATAAAAAATCAGTAATAACGACAAAAAGTATATAAATTATCTAAAGGTATAGGATGAGGGAAATTGCAGCCATTGCAGCATATCTTGTATCCTGGTTATTCTGCGAACTGGTAATAGGTATTAAAAGCGGGTTACTAACACTTATTATATCCCTGCTTTTTGCCTTTGCCATATACGCCCTGATTGCATATGCAGAGCATGAAGAAGGTGATAAGAACGCCTAGTCCGACCTCTTTTTTTTACATACAGATTATCTTATTCATTGCATCTGGGAATAAGATATCAGGCACTCTTTCAACATGAAAAAAAATCTATCCAGCATATATCTGAGATATTCCATCTGGTTGACGGCAATTACGGTAATTGTATTGATAATACTCCTGGCATTAACGGTTTACTATGTACGTGAGCGTTCGATAATTGAGCTCTTCAGTGCCCAACAGGCATCTATTGCATATCAGACAGCGTCTCGGATTGATGAATCGATCGCCAAGTGCGAGAAGGGCATGACCGTGCTTTCAAGGATGGTGGCTGCTCAGGGTGGAGATCAAGACAAGAATCGGCAGGAGATTAAACTACTCTATGATGAACTCAAGGATACCGTACTGGCTATAGTTCAGATCGATAAGAATGATGTTGTTATAAATGGATACCCGGAAGATATCTCATCGAAGATGTATGGGAAGAACCTTGAGGACTCAGTCCTCGATCATGCAATGAAAAAGCTGCACCAGAGATATGTTGGTGAGATTACTGATTTTAAAGAGATTGAACGCAATCCTAAAACTTCTTCGATCAAAAAGATCGGTGTCGGGCTGCCCCTATTGGCCACTGACGGCACCTATAATGGTGCGCTCGTGGCGGTATTGTCGCCGCAACTTATCATCAAGCGTTTCATTCCCCTTG
>DATKLV010000332.1:0-15375 GCA_035542255.1 Desulfomonilia bacterium
ACCCATTTTGTTCATTTTGTTTCTCGTGTTCATAAAAAATACCTCCTGAACTTTTTTGTATTAAATTATAGTTGTAGGCTACGAATTATTGTGTTTTGCAATTAACTTGCCAATTTGTGTTGTAATAATTATTGGAATTTAAATGATATTAATTTTTATAAAGTATTAATGCCTAGATCAACGGAAATTTATTTCCATTTTTGCAGAATAATATTCTTTACTCTCAGGGTTTCCCATCTAAACACTGTTTTCCTGATACTGTTTACCCAATGAACAGACAGGCATTCTTTTTTGTGTAATAATGTTTCCCGTAAGCGCGACGCAAAACGGCCATGAGTCTCTTTGGGCTATTTGCGGGTTTTGATAGTTATTGAAATTATCAGATAAAATTTGGTGCCGGGAACAGGACTTGAACCTGCACGAGGGAACCCCCACTAGAACCTGAATCTAGCGCGTCTGCCAATTCCGCCATCCCGGCACGCTTTCGCTTGAAAACATTCAGTGTTTCCCCTATAGTTGGGAACCTAGTAAAAGTCAAGGACGGATGTAGATGGAAGTATTCCGGAGTATTGAAGCTGTTCACGGGGATGCATGGAAAAAGCCTGTGGTAACTATCGGGAATTTCGACGGCTGCCATAAAGGCCATCAGGAGATTTTCAGAAGGACCCGCATACATGCAGCCAGGATAGGCGGCGTGTCGGTGGTGTATACCTTCGATCCGCACCCCGCTTCCGTTGTCAAAGGAATCATCCCGCAACTTATTTATACGGTGGAGGAAAAGATCAAGGCCATTGATTCGCTCGGCATGAATGTTCTCATCATCGCTCCCTTCACCCGCGAATATGCCGATACACAGCCCGAGCTGTTTCTCAAGGAAACCATCGTGCGCAGGGTCGGTGCTTCGGGGGTGGTGGTCGGGCACGATTTCTTATTCGGCAGGAATGCCCTGGGCGATATCCCTTTTCTGAAGCGCATGGGAGCAAAGATGGGTTTCTTTGTTGAATGTGTGGATCCGGTGATTTTGGACGGCGGGGTCATCTCGAGTACGCGCATAAGAAAGCTGATACAGTCAGGAGACGTGTCGGCTGCGGCAAGACTCATGCTGCATCCCTACCGGATCAGCGGCCCTGTAATCCACGGCATGGCCAGAGGACGCGATCTCGGTTACCCCACGGCGAACATCAGGCCCGACAAGGCCTTGCTGCCAGCCTATGGCGTGTACGCAGTGCATGTCTATCATGGCGATCAGATGTCTGATGCAGTGGTTAATATCGGGAACAATCCGACATTCGGAGACACAGGAACCTCGGTTGAGGCGTTCCTCTTTGACTTCGAGGGTGATCTCTATGGGAATGACATTACGGTGGAATTCATCGAGAACATAAGGGGCGAGATCAAGTTCGCAGACAAACGCTACCTTATAGAGCAGATAGAGGCAGACTGCCGCAAGGCAAAGGAGATACTTAGCAAAAGGCATTTACGTGAAACTGTTCGCCATATCTGATCTGCACCTATCATTCGAATCCGACAAACCCATGGACATCTTCGGGACCCATTGGGCGGCACATCCAGAACGACTGCAAAAGGCATGGACCGATTTGATAACGCCTGAGGATATTGTGCTCATACCGGGTGACATCTCTTGGGCCATGAAACTGCCGGAGGCCGTGAGAGATTTCGCGTTCATAGATGCCTTGCCCGGTACCAAGGTGATCATAAAGGGCAATCACGACTACTGGTGGTCTTCCTTGAGCAAGGTGAAGCAGGCCCTCCCGAGATCCATCATTCCACTCCAGAACGATGCCCTTAGGCTCGGAAACATTGGGATAGCAGGATCACGGCTCTGGATAGACCCGGAACTCAGCCTGGAAACCTCCTCCGAGGAAGACCGGAAGATATGGCAGCGCGAGCTGGGCCGTTTCTCGTCATCCTTGAAGGCGCTGCCCGCAGACACAACCGTCAGGATCATCATGACCCATTTCCCTCCCATATCACTGGACGGGAGGAGGGGGAAAGCGGCCCGGATCGCCTCGGACTTCAACTGCTCCTTCTGGGTGTTCGGGCATATGCACCTGGGTACGGCGGACTACCGGGGATTCAACAGGACAATAGACAGCACCCGTTTTGAATTCGTCTCGGCGGACTTTCTCGACTTTTGCCCCAAACTTGTCTATGATACTGATAATCCTGGAAGTTGATACTTGTTTTTCACGGTCAAATAGGTGTATCTTGATAATGTAATGATGTCATATTATATAATGACATATTTGTGATCAGGGGGAGAAAGATGGATAAGAAAATAACAATGCCCGGGTTGTCGCGCATCGAAAAATCACCTGATATACCGACACTGGTCATGAACCAGATCATAGAGCTCATATCACAGGGAAAGCTCAGGATAGGCGACAAGCTGCCTTCTGAGCAGGAGATGACCGAACTCTTCGGGATCAGCAGGATCTCGCTGAGGGAGGCCATGAAGCTTCTCGAAGCCAAGGGTTACATCGAATCGAGGGACAGGAAGGGCAAGTTTGTCAAATCGCTCACCGACAATGTGAAGACATCCATCGAAGATATCATATCCGTCGACCAAGAAAAGATATGGGAGCTGCTCGCAGTGCGCAGACTCATCGATTCTGAAGCTGCTTCCCTTGCCGCCAAGAATGTCTCCAAAGAGCAGAAGAGCCGTTTCAAGAGGATCACCACCGTTCTCGACAAGATAGGCGCAGACGAGGTTCTCACCTCGAAAGAGGGTGGAAAACTGTATTCTGACTTCTTCGATATCATGGCAGACTCCACAAAAAACACCATATTTGTTCACTTAAGAAAATCCGTGACGACCATATTGACCGGCGCTTTCCCCTACAGCAGGAAGAAACTCTCCACAGTGCCCGGCAGCTCCAAGGATATCGTTAGGCAGTTAATGAAGATAAATGATGCCATCGAGAACAAGGATCCGGAAGCGGCCAAGGCTGCAACCATCGAGCACATCGATTACATCGAGAAGTCGCTGAAAAGGGCTTTAAAAGAAGAGGAGAAGTAGTCCCTCCATCAAGCGCCTTTTACAGTAATTCCGTTTCTCAGTCAGAGCGCTATTGACTTCATGCCTTCTCGCCTTATCTAGAGATGACTCATAACTGTTTTGGAGGTTACTTATGGTTTCCGCAGGCGATAAGATTCAGGATTTTACCCTCAAGGATCATCTCGGTAATGACTTTACTCTCTCAGGATTCAAGGGAAAAAAGGTCTTGCTCTCATTCCATCCACTGGCCTGGACAAGTGTCTGTGCCAGGCAGATGCAATCGCTGGAGGACAGGAGAGAGGAATTCGAAAAAAAGAACACCATTGCCGTGGGTGTGAGTGTGGACAGTGCGCCCTGCAAGAAGGCCTGGGCGAAAGAGCTCAAGATAGCCAATACCCGGCTCCTGGCCGACTTCTGGCCGCACGGCGGGGTTGCGGCTCTGCTTGGTATATTCCGTGATAAGGATGGCTTCTCGGAACGGGCCAACGTCATCATCGATGAATCGGGGAAGGTGATGTTCGTCAAGGTCTACCCGACCTCCGAGCTGCCTGATATCGGGGAGATCGTCAATGCATTGGGGTAGGGGCAGGGTATGTCCTGGGGGAGCTTCGCGGGCCGCAAATTAAGATACCTCCCGGCATGCTGATAGCCGGCATATCCTTCTAGAACGTATATCCGACCGAGAAGTGGAACCTGCCCGGGCTTTCACCGTTGATGCGGTTGAGTTTGTACCCGTAGAGAAGCCCCATGGGTCCGATGGGGGTAACGTACCTGAGCCCGATGCCCACCGAAGACTTGAACATGTCAGAACCGGCATCCACCAGCGCCCTTCTGACAGCACCCGTGTCATAGAAGAGTGCCGTCTCCCATTCCTGGGTCACATCGATGCGCGCCTCCATACTGCCCACAATGGATGTACGGCCGCCGACCGGGTTCTTGGTCGCATCGAACCTGAGCATGTTCTCGTCATACCCCCTCACATCCATGGTTCCGCCGAGATAGAACAGCTGGTCCGTGGGTATCTGACTCCTCTTGTCAGGGGTGTAGATGTAGCCGGCTCGTCCCAGCCAAGCCAGGGTTACCCGGTGAAACGGGGTGTAGTAATAGCGGAGATTTAAAAAATGCTTGAGAAAATTATCCAGAGAATTGAGATATCCCTTGGATATATCAACGGAGTATGAGGAATAGAAACCCTCCCTGGGCCTGACAAAGGAATCCCTTGTGTCGTACGAGATGAACGGGGTGGTGACAAAGAGGCCGCGGGGCTTGTATGAATCGGCGTCCTCCGGTGGAATAGTCTCCGACCTGTCCTGGAGGAACTGGTCCCGGTATTCATACCGGAAACCGAGCGATGTGGTGACATGCGGTTTGTACACGCGCAGAAAGTTAAGAGATGAAGTCCAGACCCTGGTTCCGAATATCTGGTTGAACTCCTCCTTTTTCTCATAGGAGAGCGCATAGGTGCTGGTGATGGGGATATCGAAGAACCTCTGCTGGGTCACGGCGAGCTGGCCCTGGTAGCCGATCTGGCTCACCTCGCCGCCGAGCCATGCATCCTTGTTCAGGCCGAAGAGATTCCGGTCGCCTGCCTTGGTATTTCCATACAGCCCGCGGTCGCTGGCATAGCCGGTACCGGCCTGGATATAGTAGGGCTTGACCTCGTCCATGTCGATGATCAGGGTAACGCGTTCCCTGTCTTCCTTGATGCCGAAGGTCTTGAACTGGACCGAATCAAAGACCGCCATGTCACGGATATTTCTCTGCCCCTCAAGCATGGACTTCAGGGAGAAGGGCTGTCCGGGTTGAATGCCGAGCTCTTTTCTGATGACGCTTGTCCTTGTCTTGAAGTTGCCACGGTAGTAGATGTCCCCCATGGTAACTTTCCGGCCTTCATTCACCTGGTAGGTGACAAATGCCTGCGTTTTATCCTTGCTCAGGACTGCTTCACCCTTGACCGTCACATGCGGATGTCCCTTTTCCGAGATGATGTCCGAAAGGGTAATCTCATCGGCAGCGATAAGGTCTTTCACGAAAGGCTTGCCGTCCCTGAGCTGTATGGCCTTGAGTGCGTTCTTTTCGGATAGCGAAGAGAGGCCGTCGAACCTGACCGAAGTAACAGCGGTCTTCACACCCTCGGATATTTTTACCAGGATGGAAACTTCCGTCTTGGCCTTGTTCCAGGTCGACTCGGGAGATATGGATACATCGCCATAACCTTTCCTGATGTATAGTGCGTGGATATTGGCCAAATCCTCGTCCAGGATATCAGGGTTAAAGACCTTGTCCGACCAGAAGAAATTCCTGCCGGTCTGCATGTCTTTCTTGAGCTCTTCCTCGTCGAATGCACTGTTGCCGGAAAATCCCAGGGAACTCACCAATGTCCTGGGGCCTTCGGTGATGTGGAGGTCGAGCCTGCGGATCTTTTTCTGCTTGACGGTCTCCTTTTCCTCGATCACCTCAACCTCGGTGAAATTGTATCCATCGGCCCTGTACCTGTCCTTGATGTTCTTGATGCCTTCTCGTATGCCGCGGTCCTTCCTGTTGCCGGTCGTGAATATGGGGATGTCCTTCTTGAGGGTATAGGACCAGAACCGTTTGTTCCCAGAGAACGACAGCTCATAACGTGGCCCTTCGATGACGGCAAGCTCGGCATCCACATGGCCGGTTTTCTCATTCTTGTTTATTGTCTGGCGTATCTCGCATTCAGGATACCCGCGCTGCCAGTAGAGGCTTGTTATGTTCTTGATATCCTGGGTAAACTCGGTTTCCCTGAAACGACCCGACTCCCTGATGAAGAAAGATGACCTCCAAGAGTTCATACGCGATTTGATCTCGGCATCCAGAATTGCGTTGTTGCCCTTTATCTTGAGGGAGTCGAGGCTGTAATAGCTGCCGGGTTTTATATCCACATTGAGGACCACAGTCCCATCGGCCAGGTTTCTGTCGGCCATAACGGACGCCTCGGGGTTGATGTAGCCTTCTTTCCGGTAGAGCTCCTTGATGAGGGACTCCTGTTCGGAAAGCATATCCTCAAGGAGAGAATCGCCGGGATACGCGCTCATGGCCTTGATAATATCGCTGTTGAACAGGGGGTATTCGTTGTGGATCACAATATCTCTGATCTCCCAGTAGGGTTTGAGCAGGAAGGTGACCCTGATGCCGTCCTCCACCCGCTCGAATTCCGGGATAACCTCTTCGAATCTCCTGCTCAGTATGAGGGCATTTGCCGACTGGCGGTACAGCTTCTCGGTAAACGCCTCTTCCACGCTCAGATAGATAAGGTCCCGCGCGAGGTTTTCGCTCTCCCTGGAACACCAGGGACATTCCTTGAACTCAATTCGTATGGCCTTGACGTTCATCCCCTCGTAAGCTGCATAGGCGAAAGGCTCCACTTTTTCATTCTGATTTGCCTCACAAAGGCCCGGGGCGGGTGTGAGGATAAGCAGTACCGACACGAGGGTGATAAGCAGTAGGATTGATCGCATATCGTAATCAGCGGAACTCGTATTTGAGCTGCAAGTCTGCGCCGAAAATCCCGTCGCTCCCCTGGTAGCCGTTGATGATGAGGTTCTCGAGGATTTTGTATTCGGCAATGCCCCGCTGAATGGTCTCGTTGTTCCGGGTTTCCATCTGGTATTCCAGGGTGATCCTCCGTGAGAGCTCTTTGCCAAGGGTTAGCTTGAGGTTCTCACCCTTGTTGGCTGTAGTGGAGAACTCGGAAGCCTTCAGCTCGAGGATATCAAGGGTTGTTGCCTTCTTGACCTGCCTGCCATAGGTGGATGAGAGAAGTTCGGCTGCCATGGCCGTCGGCGCCACGGTCACCCCGGTCTGGTTCTGGGTGAGCTCGCGCGATGTTTTGCCGACAACCAGAAGAGACAGTATGTTTGCAGGCTCTTCCGCAGGGGTCGAGCTCAGTTTGAACTGTATATTGTCGAGTTCGCCCTCCACGTCGAGATCAATGGTCCAGTCGCGGACTTTTGTCTCCCCTTTGATCTCCACAGTCGGTACGGTCTTGAACGGGTTCAGGAAATCGATGACCCCGCGCGAGACCGTGAAGTCGTTGTTCTGGAAGGTCACGGTACCCTCGGTAACGGCTATTCTCCCGGTCATGACAGGTTTCGCAAGGGTGCCGACTATCTTCAAGTCGGGGTTGAGCGTGAGGTCCGCGACATTGTTCTCCACCTTCACATCGCCTCTTCGTTTGATGGTGATATCCAGGCCGAGGTTGTTCATGAAGGCTAACGGGGTAGGCACGAACTGCTCCCTTTCCTGCTTCTGCTTCGGAAGGATGCGCTCAATGACGCCGGTTATGAGGTTCACCTTCACATCCTTGTAATACGTTCCATCGATGAGGATTACATTGGACTTGAACAGGGGGTTACCATCGGATATGTTGAGCGATGATTCCGAATCCACGGTGAGGTCCAGCATGTCCGGCACGGAGATGGGCAGGGCCTTTGTCTGGGCGAGCAGTTCGATGTTGACCGGAGAGAAATCCCTGAGCATGACTGTTCCGCCGATCTTGAAAGAGCCGGTGTCTATCCAACCGGCGATATCCTCGAAAAAGAGCTTTCCATCCTGGATGCGGACCTTCCCGTTCAGGTCGTGAAGCCTCTGACCGTTTGCAGGTATCGTGTAGGCAATATTTTCGAGAGAGAGCGTCCCCGTTACCTCGGGCCGTGCACCCTGGGAGGTGATACGGGATGATACCCGGAGAAGGCCTGTGCAGTCGGAAAGCTCTTCAAAGAACATCCCCAGCACCTCGACCGGTATGACGCCGTCAGCATCAAAGCCCATGAATTTCTCGATATTGCCTTGACCCTTAAGATCAAGCCAGCCTTTATCTCCGAAGGTGAGCCGGGACTGAGGGATAGTGATGATGCCGTGCCTGCTCGAGCAGCTTACATTGCTTGTCTGCAAGAGCATGCTGCCGTTGTGGAGGATGTCGAGCGCTGCAATGTCGGCAGTGATGTCGCTGTCTTTCAGGGAGAATCTGTTCCCTCTGGCATCGATCCTGCCGGTAAGCCTCCCTGAGAAAGCGGGCCTGCCTGTGATGACGAAAAGGGGAGAAAGCTCTGTTTCAGCGAATATGGTTGATGTGG
This sequence comes from Desulfomonilia bacterium, assembly GCA_035542255.1. Taxonomy (GTDB): domain Bacteria; phylum Desulfobacterota; class Desulfomonilia; order UBA1062; family UBA1062; genus MWEI01. The sequence continues at coordinate 8,122 of DATKLV010000332.1, forward strand.
AAAAATCGCCGGTCGAAAGGTCATAGAGTGATTTCAGTGAGAAGTTCCAGTTGCCTTGCATACTTAGCTTGCGGTTCTGGAGCTCGAACGAGAAGGTCAGGTCATCCAGCGGCTTATCACCGAACATGATGTTCGTAGCGGCGATTCTTCCGGCAAGGGTAGGGTTTGCAAGGTTCCCTTCACCCGCGGCATTGAGAAAAACCTTTCCTTTTGACAACTCGTGCCCTTTTATGAAATCGAGGTTCTCCAGACTTAAACCCTGGGTGCCGAGAGAAAAGGAATAGGTTCCGTCCATGGCAAGCCACCCGCTTGCATTGACATTTTCCTCGGTTGAAAGGGTCAATACGACAGGCTCGATCCAGAAGCGCCCACCGTCCGCCTGGACATCCATGCTCACAGACTGGAAGTGCTGGAAGCCGAGATCGATGTCCTTCCCGGTTATCCTGGCCTCGCCTTCGGGGTGCCGCAGGGTCCCTTCCATGTCTGCGCTGAGGGAGAGACTACCCCAGGCTCTGTCAGCAAAATCTTCGATACGGAGCGAGTCTGCCCTGGCCTTCAGATGTATGGGGGGGTCAGTGACCATATGCCTCTGGTCCTGGTCGAATACCCGGGCATCGCCGGTTATGGTGAGGGTCGAGTTCCTGCTGGTAAGCGCCAGGCGGGAGAGCGTGATCAGTCCTTGAGAAAGGGATGCATTCAACTCTGCGTCGCCGAGTCGTATCCCTGCCGCCGCAAGGTCTTTGCCATCGAGCTTAAAAGAAGCCTTCAGATCGCTTGCAGGCCCGGAGGCGCTTAAATGACCGCTGAACAAGCCGGCAAGCTTCAGTTCGGGTCCGAGATCGGCCGGTTTTACAGCCTTCAGGTCCGCATCGAGAGTTATTGCAGGATCTTGGCTGAATTCAGGAAACTGCCTGAAGACCTGGATGCTCCCCTGCGCCTGTATGGCCGAAGACCTGTTGGAGATGGTGCATGAATTGACAGTGAGTTTCCCGGTCTGGTCAAGCAGCGCCTTCATGTCGATGGTGCCGAGTGATATGCCGCTTATGCCTGCCCCCTCGGTCCGGGCAGTAATATCGGCGACAGGCCTCTCCATAGTGCCTGTTATGCGTGAAGATGCCTTGAATGAACCTGTTGCATCGATGCTGGTTCCTTTCAGAAGAGATCCCAGCCGGGGCGTCTCCACGGTCAGGACACCGTCCAGGGTCCTCTCGGCAAGGTTGATGCGGCCCTGAGAAGAGGCTGATACCGTCTTTGTCCGGGCTGAAAGGCTCAGGAGGTCGAGCATGTCCGTCTTGTATGAGACCCTGCCTGACAGGAGTAGTTCTTCATCCTTAAGGAGGGCCGGTGCCGAAAAGCCACGGACGAGTCCGGTGAAATCGGCTTCAAGGTTCAGCGAGTCTGTGGAAATGCCCCGGCCCTTCAAGCCGGCTCTGGGGCTCAGAGTTCCCCTCATCCCCTTGGGCATGCCGGGGAGATCCGAGAGGAGTAGGCTTGTACCGGTGATGGTGAAGTCGTACGTGATCGCATCTTCTTCCTTGATCCCTTCGAAGTAACCATCAGGGAAGGCCTGCCTCAGATCAACAGTGCCGGCAGCGCTTATGGTCCCGGAGGCGTACCCGGCCTTCAGGTCTTTGATAGCAGCCTTTCTGTCGGACAGGGTGCCTTCGAGACTTGTTTTACCCATCTTCAGGCCTCCGAGCATCCCCCCGTCATAACCGAATGAAAATGCCAGCGCAGGGTTATCATAATCCCTGATTGCAGTGATGCGGCCCGTGACCCTGCCGGAGTTCCCGGCACCGATGTGCAGGGCGTCCCTGATATCGACCATGTCGGTGTTGATGTCGAGGGCGCAGTCAAGTTGTGCCTTTTTTGCCAAATGGGAGATGGAGCCGGTCAGTGTTGCTGTCGATGAGCCCTTTTTCGTTGCAATACGGACATTGCTGATCCGGTCATTGAAGATGGTGCAGGATGCCGAGCCGTCACCCAGGCCGATCTTCCTGCGGGCCAGAAAGAGCGACATGGCTGCCTTGGGCACGGTGAGGTGGAGGGTGGCATCGTTTTCAAAGGCGCTGTCCATGAGGAGGTCGAAACGGTCGAGCCGCACAACAGGACTTCTGTCTGTGCCCAGATAGGTGAACGTCCCCCCCTTGCATATGAGCGAATTGATGTACACATTGAACGGGCTCACGCCCGGCGTCTTTCTGACAAAGGCGCTCTCAATATTGAGCCAATTGTCCTTGTCCAGCTCCAGGACGAAATCGGGCTCTTCTATATAAATAGTTTCGAAGATGAGATTTTTCTTCAGAAGTGCAGTCAGGTTCATCGTTAGGTATATCTGTTTCGCCTTGAGGATCTGCCTGCCGTCGGGTCCTTTGAGCAGGGCATTCTTAAGGCTGACCTCCTGGGCCATCAGGGAAAGCTCTACCTCACTGCTTGTAATCTTGCCCGGGTAGAGGGTATTGATGAAGTCCAGCATAATGCGCTGGCCTGGGTTTGTAAGGAGGAAGAGGTGCGCACCGCCGATAATGCACGAGAAAATCACGATCACGGCGAACAGGGCGATCAGAAAGACTTTGAGAGGCTTTTTCATGTGCATCTATGCGCCTTTCCACGCAAGAACCGCGCCGGGCCTCTCAAAGTGGATCATAAGAATCATGACTACCCTGTACCAGAAAAATCCGCCAAGCCACATATATTTTTTGCATAAAATACAGTAAATCAGAGAAAGGAGTGTGGATGTAAAATTAAATAAGGTTAAGGAATAAGGGGGGGGGAGCAGTATCTCACTGATTGCTTTGGTCAAACCGGATGTATGAGAGGGTTGTATTACTTGTATCTAAGCGGTCATGGCGCTCTTAATCTGATATCCTTTACGATACTATTGTCAGACCTGCCTTGTTGCTGCAGGATGGATTCTGTGCTAGGGTTGAAGAGAGGAGACACTCATGAAGTGTACATATTTGGATGAGCAGTGTTACCTGTTTCATGAGAATGACATCGCCGATAAGTGTTTCCTCTGCAGTCAGAATTCCCAGAAACTCTTTATCGTCCGGCAGATCTCCAGCATGAAGATGGTGCACTTATGCGGTGAGTGCATGGTGAACAATCTCGAAGAATACCTGCTGGACAATACTCGGCCGTGGGAAGGCATCAAGGGGAAGAGCGAATAGGCTCTCTGATCTCGTAAAGGCGTGGAAACCTCAGACTGAAAGTGGTACCGACACCCTCCTGCGAACTAACATCTACCTTGCCGTTATGGGCATCCATGATCTTTTTGACGAACGTCAGCCCCAGACCTGAACCCTTTTGGCGCTCTTCCTTGCCCTTCACCCTGAAGAAAGGCTCGAAGATGAACGGCAGCTTGTCCTGGGGTATTCCGGTACCTGTGTCGGATATATGCACATAGATATAATAATCGTCATGGTTTATCCGGACGGTTATCTTCCCTCCGGGCGGGGTATATTTCGTGGCATTGCCGATGATGTTGGTGAAAACACGGATCAAGCTCTCATAATCGCCGATGATTCTAGCTACGCAATCATCGTCCAGACAGGCGTCAAGGATGATCTCCCTTTTCTGACAGAGCGGGTTGAGCTCTTCGATGCTCCGCTCAATGATCGGGTTAAGGATAAGGGGCGCCTTATTCTCGGAGAATGATCCGTCTTCGATCCGGGCAAGATCGAGCCAGTGTTCAATGAGGTCGTGGAGGCTCTGGAGCCTCTTCTCGCATCGGTCTATAATATCCTTTATGTTCGGTGCGAGACCCTCATCCGCAATTACCTTCAGTGACTCGAAATATTGCATGATAGTTACGAGTGGGGAACGCATCTCATGGCTTACGAAAGTAATGAAGCTCCTCTCCATGCGCTCTTTTTCTTCCCTGAGACGGTCGGCCTCAATCTTAAGGAACCTGTGTTCGAGTCCCCGCTTGGTCACCGCCCTTATCTGATCGGGGGTGAAGGGCTTGGGCAGATAGTCATATGCCCCTTTTTTCATGGCTTCGACCGCGGAGACTATGGAGGCATATCCGGTGATCACGATCAGTACAATGCCGGGCATTTCCTTGGAGAGAAGTTCAATGATGTCCATGCCCGAACAGCTCGGCATCTTGAGATCAATAAAGGCCAGGTCGGGCTTTTCAGCCCTTGCCAGCCTTATTCCATCCGGTCCGTTGGATGTGCTTATCACTTGATAGCCCGATTTTTCCAGGGCCTGCCTGCATCCGTCAAGGATCGATTCCTCATCGTCGACGATGAGGATCCGGGCTGAATACTCAGCCTTCTCCTCCATGCCGATTCACCTTAGAAGCTGCCCTACAAATTTCAAGAGCTCATCAGCCTTGATGGGTTTGTGAAGGACGAGGTCCACTGTCGGCAGCTCATCCGGAGGCTCAAAAGACTGATAGGGCCCCTGGAGGTCGACGGCGCTCAGCATAATGAGAGGAATCTGCTTGCCGGTGTCCGAAGTCCTGAGCCTCGATACCACGTTGAAACCCTCGCTCCAAGTCTCCATCATCATGTCGATGATGGCTATGTCCGGATAAACCGATTTGGCCATATCCACGCCGGCCTTGCCGTCCTCTGCCAGAAATACCTCATATCCGCCTTTTTCGAGGATGAGTTTCGTAGCGAGCAGGAAGTCTTTATCGTCGTCAATCAGGAGCACTTTTTTCTTTGAATCCATATTCCCACCTCCTTCAAGGTTCTTACCCCGGGAAAAAGCAAGGAAAGTGCCATGTTTCATATCATTGAAATAACGAGAGTAATTTGCCTACCAGTCAAGAAATGAGACTTGCGCAGGGGCAAAACTCCCCATAGGTGAGGAAGATATACCCCAGAGAATCAATCGCCATTGTCATCCTTAATATCGGTGAGGATGCCGTAGGTTCTGATCTTGGTACGGAGAGTCTTGCGGTCGATGCCGAGGAACCTAGCTGTATTGATCATATGATAGTTGAAATGCTTCAATGCCTTTTCGATGTGTTCCTTCTCCACATCCACAAGGCGCATCTTGCCGGAGAACGGATCCACGACAGGCGCCTTGGCGCGGGTGTCCTGGCCGTAATAGAGGATGTCGGACAGGCTCACCTCTTCGTTGTCGCACAGAACGCATAGTCGCTCGATGGTGTTTTTCAGCTCACGTATGTTCCCAGGCCAAGCATATGAGTTCAATGACTTGACGGCCTCATTCGAGAAGAGGCGCGCTTGAGAATGGTGTTTCTCCCGGAAGATCTCCAGATAATGTTGAGCGATCTCGATGATATCCGTTTTGTGTTCATGCAGGGGCTTGATATGGATGGGCACGACGGAAATACGATAGAAGAGGTCTTCGCGGAATCGCCCGGAATCCACTTCTCCTCTGAGATCTTTGTTCGTGGCGGTGATCAGCCTCACATCCACCTTTTCCGGTATAGAGCTTCCCACCCGGGGAATCTCTTGCTCCTGGATGACCCTTAAAAGCTTGGATTGTATGTCAAGGCTGATATTAGCGATTTCATCGAGAAACAGAGTCCCTGTATCGGCTATCTGGAACCGGCCGTCACGGGTGTCGGTAGCCCCGCTGAATGAGCCCTTTGTGTGGCCGAAGAGCTCGCTCTCCATGAGGTTTTGAACCAGGGATGAGCAGTCGACCGGGATGAACGGTTTGTCGCAGCGCCTGCTCATATTGTGTATGGTGCGCGCCACCAGCTCTTTCCCCGTGCCGCTCTCGCCGGTGATGAGCACGGTGCTGTCGGTTTTCGCCACCCTCCTGATGGTGTCCTTGAGTTCCTTCATGTAGTCGCTGTTCCCTATCAGCATGGACAGGGTGTCTTCTTTCTCAGTGCAGGCAAGGACATCAAGGCATTCATGGATCGCATTCCGGAGCTCGGTGGCGCCGAATGGCTTGGTGAGGAAGTTCATGGCGCCGAAGCGCATGGCCTCAACGGCCAGGGGGATGCTGCCGTAACCGGTGATTATGATCACCTTGGAGGTCACATTGTGCTCTTTTTTCAGGATCTTCAGGACATCGAGCCCCTCGATCTTGGGAAGCCTCACATCCAGCAGTATGATATCAAAGTGATTCTTTACTGCCAGCTGAATCCCATGCTCAGGATCACCCGTGCTTTCCACATCATGTCCCATACGGGTGAGGATCTGCTGACATCCGTCCCGTATGGACTCTTCGTCGTCGATAATCAGGGTGCGCCTGTTCTTTCTAACCAATGTTGCATTCCTCCTGGCCTGATTCTTTCATATCTCCGTTATTGTGGGGTGGAAGCGTTATGATGAATGTAGTACCCTTGCCGGGTTCGCTCTCCACATCGATGAAGCCTCCGTGCTTCTGGATGATCCCGTAGGTGATTGATAAACCGAGACCTGTTCCCTGGCCCGGTTCCTTGGTGGTGAAGAAAGGCTCGAAGATGTGGGGCAGGTAGGACTTGTCTATGCCCTTTCCCGTGTCTGAGATATTGACCTTTACCATGCCAGTGCTGGAGATCCTGCTCGAGATATGTATTGTTCCTCTTCCTTCCATGGCGTCCACCGCATTGATCAGAAGGTTGAGGAAGACCTCTTCAAGCCTGGATAGATCACCCATCACCAAAGGGAGGTTGTCCGAGAGATCGGTCTTTACCTCGATGCCCTGGAATATGGATTGGTCCTTAACCAGATTAAGTGAGGTGAGGATGACCTTATTGATTCCCAGCGGCTCCATGTCACCGGAAGGGGTCCTGGCAAAATCAAGCAGGTTCTGGACGATTTTTTTGCAGCGTTCGGTCTGATAAATGATCTTTTCCAGGTTCTTGCGGGATGTATGGTTAAGGTCCATCTCCTCCAGAACAAGGTTGCTGTATAGGAGGATACCTCCAAGGGGGTTGTTGATCTCGTGGGCCACACCGGCCGCCATCTGTCCGAGGGAGGCAAGACGCTCCGTGCTCGTGATACGTTGGAAGGCCTTCTGCAGTCGGTCGTCACGGTCTTTAAGAGAACGTGCCATATTGTTGAAGGCCTCATCGATCATGTCAAACCCTGAAGAGCGGCCTGGAGGAAGCTGATAGGCGAGGTTTCCTGAAGATATGGCTTCAGTGGCCTGCTTTAAAATCCTGATCCTGCGGATGATGCTCTGTCCAAGGTTAAATGAGATAAAGAAGGCGACCACCATGCCCAGGGCGGTAATGCCGAGGAAGATGAGCATGGTCTTGATCCTCATGTCGTGGTATTTCGCCTCAAGGATGCCGGTGTAGAGCATGCCGATGATGTTGTTGTCAATATCCCA
>DATKLV010000333.1:0-3646 GCA_035542255.1 Desulfomonilia bacterium
GTCTTCGGTATCGCTGCAGCAACCGCCCATTTCGGACCGTGGACAGGCATGATGGCGGCCATCCTGGTGGCCGCCGCCAGCCTTACCTTTGTGGGGCTGTTGGTGGAGCGGGTCGCATACCGGCCTGTCTACCCTGCAGGAAGGCTTCCTGCTGTCGTATCGGCCCTGGGGGCTTCCATTTTCCTGCAGAACACCATCATGGTCATTTGGGGGCCCAGGTATCAAGCTTATCCGGCCGATCTCATACCCGCCGTGCGTTTCCAGTTCGGCCGGATCAATATAACCCTTCTGCAGATCATCATCCTTGTCCTGTCATTCCTCCTCATGTCAGCGCTCTATTATATCATCCAGAGGACCACCTTCGGGGCAGCGGTGAGGGCTACCGCCCACGACAGGAACACGGCATCGCTCATGGGCATCAACTTCAACAAGGTGATCCTTTTCATCTTCACCCTGGGACCGGCGCTCGGCGCCACCGCCGGGGTCATGGTGGGCATGTACTACCGGCAGATCAGCTTCACCATGGGGTGGAACTACGGGCTCAAGGCATTCACCGCAACGATCCTCGGCGGCATCGGCAACATTCCGGGCGCCATGTTCGGCGGGCTTATCCTCGGTGTCCTCGAGATGCTGGGTGCCGCCTACATCTCGGCTGCATGGAAGGATGTCTTTGTCTTCCTCATCCTCATCCTCGTGCTCATCTTCAGGCCCACAGGCCTGTTTGGCGAGAAGACGGCGGAGAAGGTGTGAGCCCATGAATGGAAGCAATGCCCCTACGTTCGTAAGCGCCCTCTTCGGGAAAAGATGGTACCTTCCTCTGGCGGCCATCATCGTCCTGATCGCCTATCCTTTTTTTGTCAGCAATTATCTCATCGACATAGCCTTCTTCTTCGGCATCTATGCCCTGCTGGGCCTGAGCCTCAATATCGTGCTGGGCGAGGTGGGCCTTTTCGACCTGGGACACGCAGGCTTCTATGCCATCGGCGCATACCTGACCGCCATCCTGAACACCCGTTACCAGATACCCATCCTGGTGCTGCTTCCCATAAGCGGGCTTGCCGCGGCGCTGTTCGCCTACATCGTGTGCTCGCCCATTATCCACCTGAAAGGCGACTACCTCTGCGTAGTCACCATCGGCATGGGTGAGATCGTAAGGCTTGCGCTCATCAACAACCTCTTTGACCTCACGGGAGGACCCAACGGTGTCTTCGGGGTTGACTTCCCCAGGATAGGCGGCTTCACCGTCGACTCGTCCATCAAATATTACTTTCTCATCTGGATCGTGGTGGGGCTCGCCATCGTCGGTCTCGTCAGCCTGCAGCATTCCCGCATAGGCAGGGCCTGGAACTGCATCCGGGAAGACGGCATCGCTGCAGGGGCATCGGGGATCAACGTGCGGTACTACAAGCTCCTGGCATTCATCATCGGCGCCGGCCTCGCAGGGGTTGCAGGCAATATCTATGCGAGCAAGCTCATGTGCGTATCGCCCGAGAGCTTTACCTTCTGGGAGTCGTGCCTCATGTTCTGCATCGTGCTCATCGGCGGCATGGGTTCCATACCGGGCGTTCTCATCGGTGCCGCTTTCATCAGCCTGTTCCCCGAGATCTTCCGGCCGTTCGCCCTTTACCGCATGCTCGTGTTCGGCTCGGTCATGATCATGATGATGATGTTCCGGCCCGGCGGATTCTGGCCGAGAAAGCGGGGCGGAGTCACCTACCGCTCGCTCATGGAGGATGCCGGCAATGGCTCTGTCTAGGCCGTATGGAGATCGTGATATCCTCCTGGAGACAAAAGGCCTCACCAAGATTTTCGGAGGCCTTAAGGCCGTGAGAGATTTCGATTGCGCGGTCCACAAAGGAGAGATCCTGAGCCTCATCGGCCCGAACGGGGCGGGCAAGACAACGGTCTTCAACGTGGTCACCGGCATCTACACACCCGAACACGGCGAGGTGATATTCAAGGGCAGGAAGATCACGGGCCACAAACCTCACCGGATAGTCAGTCACGGCATAGCACGGACCTTCCAGAACATACGCCTCTTTCAGGACATGACCTGCCTGGAGAACATCATGGCGGGGCAGCACTGCAGGACCTCATCCGGCCTGATATCCTCAGTCATCAGGACACCCGGCATGAGAAGAGAGGAACAAAGGACAAGGAAGGTTGCCGAAGACAGGATAAAGCAGGTGGAGCTCTGGCCGTTCAAGGAAGAGCTCGCCAAGAATATCGCCTACGGCTCACAGCGTAGGCTTGAGATCGCGCGGGCACTGGCATCGGAACCGGAGATCCTGGTGCTGGACGAACCCAGCAGCGGCCTGAACCCCAAGGAAACGCAGGACCTCATGGAATTCCTGAAAAGGCTCATCCTCCATGAAGACCTCACCATCCTGCTCATCGAGCATGACATGAACGTGGTCATGGGCATCTCGGACTGGGTGGTGGTCATGGACGAAGGCAGGAAGATCGCGGAGGGAATGCCTGAAGACATCTACAACAACGAGGATGTGATCGAGGCCTACCTCGGCAAGGATGAAGGAGAAGCGTATGTCGGCCCTGTTGTCCATTGGTGATCTCCACATCCATTACGGCGCCCGGGAGGTCATCAAGGGCATCGACATAAGCCTCGATGAAGGCGAGATCATAACGGTGCTGGGCGCCAACGGCGCAGGCAAGTCGACCCTGCTCCAGGCCGTATGCGGGCTCATTCCCATCACCGGCGGGACTATAACCTATGCAGGGACGACCCTCAACAAGACACCTGCTTATGAGATCGTTGTCAAGGGGATCTCCCTGGCTCCCGAGGGACGCAGGGTATTTCCGACGCTGACCGTGGATGAAAACCTCAACCTCGGGGCATTCACCCGCAGGAAGCACAAAGCCGAAATCGGCGCAGCCAAGAAAAGGGTGTTCTCTCTGTTCCCCATCCTCCGGGAAAGGAACGCACAGCTCGCAGGGACGCTCTCCGGAGGGGAGCAGCAGATGCTGGCCATCGGAAGGGCCCTCATGAGCAGCCCCAGGGTGCTCCTGCTGGACGAGCCGTCCCTGGGCCTTGCGCCTATCCTGGTCAAACAGATCTTCGACATCATACGCGAGATCAACAACCAGGGCGTGTCGATCCTGCTGGTGGAGCAGAACGCCCACAAGGCCCTCTCCGTGGCCAGGAGAGGCTATGTGCTCGAAAGCGGCCGCATAGCCGCCGAAGGTCCGGCCGATGTGCTCAAATCCGATGAAAAGATCCAGGAGGCCTACCTGGGCGGCGCGGCCCTGAAAAAAAAGATGTAATCAAACACTATTAAAAAGTTAGGTCATTATAGATCTTCCCTGACCTTCCAGGTATGCATCAAACCTTTTTCCTGGCGGTCTTCTTTTTCTTTGAAGGTGCCCGGTAGGCTGCAGCGAGCGCTTTCCTTGCCCATTCCACGAGTTCGTCGCTTTCCTCCAGAACGTCAACAGGCACTTCGTAGTAGCTCATGACGTATGATGTCTCGTCAAAGGGGCGGAAGGGCTCCATGCCGGCCTCTTCATAATCAGGCCGGGTTGATTCATCCACCTTGAAGTAGAGGGTGTCGTAGGCGATAAGGGCGAACATGGTGCCGTCCAGATACAGACCCGCCCCGCCGAACATCTTGCGGGAGACAACCGCCCC
>DATKLV010000334.1:0-3414 GCA_035542255.1 Desulfomonilia bacterium
CGATGAAGCACAATTCGGCACGATAGCCGAATTGGAAGCACTTTACGTGCGCCTAACAGGCGAGGGACAGGGACGGCCCGAGTCTATCCCGAAAGAAATAAGGCTTCTGCCAAGATACCGGGATTGCTTCTCTGCGCCCGCAATGACGGGATTTATATCGAGATTGCTTCGGCCATTACACTCCCTCGCAATGATACTTTGAGAAACAGCCTTTCAGCGGGAGAGGGGAATGTCTTTAAACCGGGGATGGACTTCCATGTTCTTCCATCAGGGCCTTGATCTCATCGTGGTCGATCTTTTCCTTGTCCAGCAGCAGGCTCGCTCCCTTGACGAGCACGTCCTTCTTGTCTCTGAGGATATCAAGGGCGACCTTGTACTGGGCAAAGATGATCTGCTGGATCTCTTTGTCAATGGCCTGTGCCGTTGATTCACTGTAATCGCCGCGGTTCTCCATGCCCAGGCCCATGAAAGTCGAGCGCTTGTCATGGGCGAGATAGACCTGCCCCAGTGTGCCGCTCATGCCGTATTCCTTGACCATGCTCTTGGCGATATCCGTTGCCCTGGACAGGTCGTTGTGCGCTCCCGTGGAAATGTCGCCGAAGAAGATCTCCTCGGCGGCCCTGCCGCCCAGCAGGGATGCGACCTTGTTCAGGAGCTCTGTCTTGCTCATGAGGAACCGGTCCTCAGTGGGCACCTGCATGGTGTACCCGAGCGCTGCGATGCCCCGCGGGATGATGGATATCTTCTGCACCGGGTCAGTGCCGGGTAGGCTCATGGCAACGATGGCATGGCCCATCTCGTGGTGCGCCACCACCTCCCGTTCATGCTGGTTGATGAGCCGGTTCTTCTTCTCGAGCCCGCCGATGATCCGCTCCACCGCCTCCTGGAACTCGGACATACCCACGAGCTTCTTGTTCCGCCTCACTGCGAGCAGGGCGGCCTCGTTCGCGAGATTCGCCAGGTCGGCACCCACCATGCCGGGCGTCATGGCAGCGAGCTTCTCGACATCGACATCGGGTTCGGTTTTGACGTTCCTCAGGTGCACCTTGAGAATTTCCGCCCTGCCGACCTTGTCCGGCCGGTCCACGAGGATGTGGCGGTCGAACCTTCCCGGCCTGAGCAGCGCCGGGTCCAGTATCTCGGGCCGGTTGGTGGCAGCCATGAGGATGACCCCCACCTTCGAGTCGAAGCCGTCCATCTCCACCAGGAGCTGATTCAGCGTCTGCTCGCGCTCGTCGTGGCTTCCCGTGATACCCCCGTAGCCCCTCGCCTTGCCCAGGGCATCGAGCTCGTCAATGAAGATGATGCAGGGGGCCTTCTCTTTCGCCTGCACAAAGAGGTCCCTCACCCGGGCCGCGCCCAGACCCACGAACATCTCCACGAAGTCGGAGCCGCTCATGCTGAAGAAGGGCACGCCACTCTCACCGGCAACGGCCTTGGCCAGCAGGGTCTTACCCGTGCCCGGCGGGCCCACGAGCAGGATGCCCTTGGGGATCTTGCCGCCCAGCTCGCCGAACTTCGCAGGGCTCTTGAGGAAGTCGATCACCTCCACCAGCTCCTGCTTTGCCTCGTCGACCCCGGCCACATCGCTGAATCTTACATTGAGCTCGTTTTCCATGTAGATCTTGGCCTTGTTCTTGCCGAGCGACATGAAGCCGGGCTGCTGGCCTGCCATGCGCTTCATGAAGAAATACCAGATCCCGACAAACAGGAAGATCGGGAGCACCCAGGAAATAATGTCTCTCAGGAAAGTGGACTCAACCTGTCCCTTGAAGGTGACATTGTATTGTTCAAGCGTTTTGGAGAGCTCCGGGTCCACCCGGACTGTCTTGAATTCCTCGACCTTTCCCTGGGCGTCCTTCATCTTGCCCTGGAGCTGGTCCTGGGAGACAGCGATCTCAGTGACTCTGCCTGCCTTGAGATGGGTCATGAACTGGCTGTAGGGGATGGTCTTCACGGCATACATGGACGCTATGTAGCTCTGGACGATGATTACCACCCAGACCCCGATCAGGATGTAAAAAAGAGAAAACTTGTGGTGTTTCTCCAAACTGGGTGCTCTCCTTTATGCATAGCTTGTCGCAAATATCATTACCTGTATCTATTTATTAAGATCATACCCATTATACTTCAAGAGTACATAAAAAGAGGATGAACCGATTGCTCCAGAAAACCATCTAAAGGTGAATGTTCTTGGGAGGATGAAAAAATGTTTATAAAAGTCATGAAAGGATTGATCGCCATGTTGTTCGTTCTGCCACTGACCACCGGGTACTCAGCTGATATAAAATATGAACTGGCCACCTTTGCAGGGGGATGCTTCTGGTGCATGGTACATCCCTTCGACAAACTCCCGGGCGTGAAGGAGGTTCTCTCAGGGTATACCGGCGGGAATACCGTCAACCCCACCTATGAAGAGAACTCATCCGGGACCACGGGACACGCTGAGGCCATCCAGATAACCTATGACCCGGCGAAGATATCTTATGCGGATCTGCTGGAGGTGTTCTGGCGGCAGATTGACCCGACTGATGCCGGGGGACAGTTTGTGGACAGGGGAAACCAGTACCGGAGTGCCGTCTTCTACCACAACGACGAGCAGAAGCGGCTCGCAGAGGAGTCCAGGGACAGGCTCGCAAAGTCAGGCAGGTTCAAGAAGCCCATCGTGACCGAGATCGTGAAAGCGGGCCCGTTCTATAAGGCAGAAGAATATCACCAATATTACTACAAGAAGAACCCCATCCGGTATAAATACTACCGGTTCAACTCAGGCCGTGACCAGTTCCTCGACAAAGTATGGGGGAAGGATAGGGAATATGTGCCCGCAAAGGCCGCTGCCGGATCAGGTTCATACATCAAACCAGACTCATTCACAAAACCGAGTGCGGAGGTCCTGAAAAAGACGCTCACGCCCATCCAGTTCAAGGTCACCCAGAAAGACGGGACCGAGCCGCCCTTTGACAATACGTACTGGAACAACAAACACGAAGGCATCTATGTGGACATCGTATCCGGAGAAGTGCTGTTCAGCTCAAAGGACAAGTTTGATTCAGGTACGGGCTGGCCAAGTTTCACCAGGCCCCTGGAGCCCGGCAACATTGTGGAGAAGCAGGACAGGAGCCTGTTCACCACAAGGACAGAGGTCAGGAGCAGGCATGCCGACTCCCATCTCGGCCATGTCTTCAATGACGGGCCTCCGCCTACGGGGCTGCGCTACTGCATGAATTCGGCAGCCCTGAGGTTCATCCCCAAGGAGGACCTGGAAAAGGACGGCTACGGACAGTATGTCAAGCTGTTCGAGAAGTGATTCGTTTTCCTGTCCAGCCGAAACATTCCGAGATTACGAGGCTTGACTGCCTCAAGGAGATTACCCCCTCTCCCCCTTCGAAGAAGGTGGAGAGTGTGATCAGGCGT
>DATKLV010000335.1:0-4544 GCA_035542255.1 Desulfomonilia bacterium
CTGAAGGGTACGTACGACCCCATGGAGTACTGTGTCCAGTACCACGAGACCGATTTTAACTTCATATCGAGGCTCCTGGAGCAGGAGGGCATATTCTATTTCTTCAGACATGAGAGCGGCAAGCACACCCTGATTCTTGCCGATTCCGCAGAAGAGCACCAGAAGTGCCCGAATCAGGATACGGCCCGCTGCCAGCTCACCGGCGGTACCCTGGAAGAGGAGGATGTAATCACGGCCCTGGGCTGGTCTCAGGAGTTAAGGTTCGGCAAATACTCCGCGAGGGACTACAATTATCTCATGCCCAACGCCGCCCTGGACGTGGAGGTGCCCACCAGGATAACCCTGGGACAGGGTGATAGGGAGTTCTATGATTATCCCGGCAACTACAAGACCAGGAACGAGGGCGACCGGTATGCCGATATCCGCATGCAGACAGAGGAGGCGCAGATCACGGTGCTTACAGGCACGAGCAACTGCCGTTCCTTTGTCAGCGGCTACCGGTTCACCTTGGAGGACTACCACCGGGACGATATGAATAAAAAGCCTTATGTGCTCACCTCGATTCACCATAATGTCACCGAGTCCATCGGTGCATCGGTCGATGAACATCTCTTCGCCTATACGAACAGTTTCACGTGCATCCCCCATGATATCCCGTACCGGCCTCTGCCCGTGTCCAAGAAGCCTGTGATCGTGGGCATACAGACAGCCGTGGTGACAGGTCCTTCCGGCGAAGAGATATACACCGATGATTACGGCAGGGTGAAGGTGCAATTTTTCTGGGACAGGGAAGGGAAGAAGGACGACAAGACCTCCTGCTGGATCCGCGTCGGGCAGATCTGGGCAGGTCAGGGCTGGGGCGGGATATGGATCCCCAGGATCGGGCACGAGGTGATCGTGAGCTTCATCGAGGGCGACCCGGACCGGCCGCTCATCACGGGCAGCGTGTACAATGCGCAGCAGACAGTGCCCTATCAATTGCCTCCAAATGCCACCCAGTCGGGTATCAAGTCGCGCAGCAGCAAGGGAGGGACCACGGACAACTATAACGAGATCCGCTTCGAGGACAAGAAGGGCGCCGAACAGATCCAGGTCCATGCGGAGAAGAACATGGATACCTCCATAGAGGCCGACGAAACCCACGATGTGGGCGGCAACCGCAAGGTGCATGTTAAAGGCAATTTCACCGAGCATATAGAAGGAACAGAGACCCGGACGGTTGACGGCGGGGCCACAGAGACGATCCATGCCGGCATGAAACAGACCATAGACGGCGGCGAGAAGAGGACCGTTGACGGCGGCATCACGGAAACCGTCAGTGGGGGCGAAACCAGGACCGTAAGCGGAGGTCACACGGAAACGATCAGCGGAGGTGAGACCAGGACGGTGTCGGGCGGCCAGAAGGAAACCATAAGCGGCGCGCTGACCCAGACTGTTAACGGCGCCCTCAAACAGACCGTTTCGGGAGGCATAACCATCAACTCTCCTGCCGGGTTCACGATCATAGCGCCGGGAGGCACACGTACCGTGGATTCCTTCTTCGACAAGTTCGGCGGAGTGAATTCCTCGCAGTACGGGATGACCAAAAACAGCACACTGATAAACATCAATCTGGTGGGCGGCTTGAACCTCGATTCCAAGAACGTGTCCATCGAAGGCACCACGGCCAAGGTGGAAGACACCTATATGTGCTACACCCTCAAGGCCATTGATGCGAGCACCATCGGGATAAAGATAGAAAACGACTCGCTGGACCTTAACTGGGGAGATCTCCATATCTTCGGATAATTCCATATTGAGAAACGGAATAAGACCTTGGCGGATATGCCCGTGAAGGCGGTACTGATCATCGGCCTGATACTGGCCCTTGCCATCCTGGTTATGGCGGGTCTTCTTCTCCTGTCGCAATCAAGGAAGGGGTCTGCTGAAGAAGAGATCAGGCTGCACGGGGCTGACGGAACTGCGCGGATCATCTCTCTTGTCGATACCGGCAGCCGTTACAACTACAATCCGGAGGTGATCGTGAAGATGGAGGTGAGGCCTGAAAAAGGAACACCGTTCCAGGCAGAGGTGAGGACGGTCATACCCATGGTCGATCTGCCCGGATACCAGCCCGGCACCTTGCTGAGGGTCAAATACGATCCCGGTGATACCTCACGCGTGGTCATATTGGGCAGGTAATTCCTCATGAAAACTATAAAACCGCAGAAATTGGGACTCCTGACACGGCCGTTCGAGTTTCAGAGGCGTTATTATCTGGGAGTATCCGTCCTGGCTTTCATTCCCATGGGAAATGAAAAGGCATTGCTCTCCGAAGTGGACATGTGGAAGTTCGCAGCCGCAAAACTCGGCAAGGACACGGCCCTGGATGCCGGCATCCCCAAGGCAAAGCCCGAGTTTTTAGTCATTGGTTCTGCGTACGCCCCATCCGGCGAGCCTAAGCCCGCCTGCTCGGTGAAGGCCGTTCTCGGCTCCAGGGAAAAGGAGCTGTATGTGTACGGTGACCGCGTATGGAGGGGCTCTGTCCCGGGTGAGCCCTTGCCTTTCACCTCCATGCCCATAGACTGGGCGCATACCTTCGGTGGTGAGGGCTTTGACAAAAATCCCCTGGGCAGAGGCTTTAGGCCGGTCACCGTGAATGAAGTGACACTACAATGGATGCCCAACATCGTATACCCCACTGAAAAGCCGACATCGCCCACTAAGCCCAGTGAGCCTGCCTGTTTCGGGCCCATGGACATCACGTGGCCCCAGCGCTTTTCCAAGGCAGGGACTCACGACGATAAATGGCTCAAAGAGGAGTTCCCGGGTTTTGCCCGGGATATAGACTGGACCATCTTCAACATTGCCCCGTCTGATCAGTGGTTTGAAAAGCCGCTCAGAGGTGATGAGTCTTTCCAGATGGTGAACATGCACCCCAAGAAACCTCACCTCGAAGGGCAGCTCCCCGGGATTATTGCCCGAAGCTACATCAACCGGAAGAACGAGACCGGTGAGGAATTCAAGGAGGTTCCACTGCGCCTTTCAACGGTATGGTTCTTTCCCCATGCCGAGAGTGCCATTCTGATTTTCCAGGGAGTTACGGATCTGCTTGAAGAGGACGGCGCGGATATACTTCACATGATCGTTGGTTGTGAGGACGTGGAAGGACCCAAGGGCATTGACCATTACAGGGGTGTGCTCGCCCGGCGCATCGACAAGGAAAAGGGTCATCTGTACGCCCTTGCAGACAACGAGCTGCTGCCCCCGGGACTCTCGGTTGTTATGCAGGAAACGACCAAGCCGCTCACTGCTACAGATGGTATGCTGAAGCAAAACCTCCGCAGGAGAACCGAGAAAGAGATCGAACAGGCAAGGGCGCTTGTCGCATCGCACGGCCTCGATCCTGATATACATGCATCGCCGCTTCCAGGACCCCCCGAGGAGCCTCCCACTGACCTGGATCAGCTGCCTGCCTTTATCGACCGCCTTAAGGCCGAAGCGGAAGAAAAGAAGAAGGAAGACGAGCTCAAGGCACAGGAGCGCAAGAAGGGCCTGCTGGAGATCTTTGCCGATCTTGGGCTGGACATGAAATTCCTGGAAGACGAGCTCAAGGAGACCCCCAAGGGCCCGCCTGTTCTCCCTGGGGCACAGGAGCGCAAGATAATAAACGAGCTTATCGAGAGGTGCACATTGAACGGGATGCCCACCGGTGAGCTCGATCAGCTCCTTGCAGACCCTGAGCGGGAGAAACTCAGGGACTTTTCAGATGCCAAAACAAGTGAATCCTATAAGCTCATGGCCCACCACCAGAGACCTGCACAGAGGATGCCGGTTGATCAGGCAGACCTTACGCGGAATATGATCAAGGAAGCACATGCCAAAGGACAGAGCCTTGCCGGCATGGATTTTACCGGTGCAGATCTTTCAGGGCTCGACCTGAGAGGAGCCCATCTTGAAGGGGCCAACCTGGAAAGCGTAAACCTCGACTCGGCAAACCTTGAAGGCGCAGACTTGAAAAATGCCGTACTGGCCCATGCATCATTAAGGGGTGCGCTCTTGTCGAATGCGATTCTTGAAGGAGCCAACCTCGGCTCTGCAAGGCTTGGCGTCGCAGCGGCCCATGGTGCTGACTTCAGCCGGGCCATCCTTGCCAAGGCCGACCTGACAGGCACCGACTTCAAAGACGCGAATCTGTCGGGGGCCGATCTTGCAGGTGCCCTGCTTGGGGACACCGACTTCTCGGGGGTGAAGGCCGTCCAGATGCTTTTCCTGGAGAACGATCTCAAGGGACTCAGGTTCACAGGCGCCGGCCTGAAGAGGTGCAGCTTTCTCAAGGTGGACGTGAGCGGGACGGACTTTTCCGGTGCCGACCTCGAGTCGGCTGTCTTCCTCGGCGCCCGGGGAAAGGGAGCCGATTTCAAAGGTGCTGTCATGGCCAATGTGCGCTTCGTTGAGCAGTGTGATTTCGAGTCAGCGGATTTTACGGGTGCCGGCCTTGATAAAGCAAACTTAAGGGGCGCCCTGCTTAATGAGTGCGACTTTACCAAGGCTTGCCTCGACGG
>DATKLV010000336.1:0-4150 GCA_035542255.1 Desulfomonilia bacterium
TTCCCGCTTACCTTCAGCTTGCCTTCCCTTACAATGTCGTACACCGTCTCGATTTTGTGTGTGAAGGCCGCTATGTCGTCGAATCCGAACATGGACCCGGATCCCTTGATGGTGTGCATGGCCCTGAACACCCTTCCTACCACGTCCATGTCTTCCGGACGCTCTTCCAGCTCAAGTAGTGCGCCTTCAAGAGTTGCCAGGAGCTCATACGCCTCTTCCCGGTACAGGTTCTTCTGTGCATCCATCCTTATTCTCTCCTCAACCCAACAGTCTCTTTATCACCGCCACCAATTGCTCCGGCTTGAACGGCTTCACGATCCATCCTGTAGCCCCCGCCTCCCTCCCGGCATCTTTCTTGGTCGTGGAGCTCTCCGTCGTGAGCATGATAATGGGGGTGAACTTGAATTCCGGATCGCTCCTCAATGCCCGGATCAGCTCTATCCCGTCCATGTTGGGCATGTTCAGGTCAGTGATCACCATGCCCACAGGTTTCGCTTTGACCTTCTCAAGGGCATCCCGGCCGTCAACCGCCTCCACCAGGTCGTAACCCTCCTTCTGGAGGGTGAATGTGATCAGCTGCCGGATGCTGGCGGAATCATCCACACACAGGATCGTCTTACTCATCTCTTTCTCCTTCTGCCCAGAAACATTGAGCGGATGGTCCCGCGCGACAGCTGCCGATATTTATGGCGATATCTTGAAGCGATCTCCTAACCCCTTCGGGAATCACTTCGGTGATGTGAACAGGCCTACGGGCCTTTTCAAAGGTCATATGCGCTGAGCACAAAACCTGGATGCATGCGAGATCAATGGATTCCGCCTCCCTCAGGTCGATAAAGAGCTCTTCCGAGCCTGTATAAGCCTCCATCAGCAGATCCTTGAGCCGGGATGCATCCTGGATGGTCAGCCTGCCTGCCGCCATCAGCTTTGTGCCGTCTGGAGAACCTTCCAGAAGAAGCTTACCCATTGCGATCTCCTTTCATCATAGTGATGGTCTCGATGAATACATGTATTCGATCTTCCATCAGAAAAGCTCCACGTTTTCCCCGAGCTCATCACCGGTGTTTATTCCACCGGACTGGTCTTCGGTCCGAGAAGTATCAAAGTGCTCCAGGTGGATATCACGTTCGCTCTTCATGGTGTAGAGCTTGTCGATATCAGCAAGGAACAACATTGCCGCCGTATTGTCCCCGGAAGGACAGATCTGACGCGCATTCTCGGCAGTCTCTTCAACGACTGTCATTACATCGTTCAGCTTGTTCACCATATCTTTATGAACAACGATCCCGTCAGCTGTTGTCCGGATATCTCTGAGGAGCGACCCTCCCAGTGTTGTCATGTCTGTGAGCATTGAAAGCACCTGGTCATTATCGTGATGCAGGGATGTGATAAGCTCCTTGAGTTTACCCACCATGAATGAAACTGTTCGAGACTGCTCGTCCTGCATGGATATGAGATCTTCCTTGAAACCTATTGAAAGGGCTACTAAGCCGGCAAGTATCTCGGTCAGGGCCTTCGTGTCCTGGCGGGCGTTGAGTGACATCTCATATATGCTGCCGGAGATCGTATCGAGGGCTGCACCCTCTCTCCCCAGATGGGCAGCCCTGATTCGTGCATTTAACGCAATGAGCTGGAGATTGAGTCCCAGAGTTTCAATATCCCGAACAAATCCTGACATCTCGGCTACCATCTCACTGGCGGATGCTACAATATCGGTAATTTTGGTCTGTTCGTCCGACGTTATCTTGATAAACTCTATAACCGAAGAAATGCCGTTATCCAGGTCATCCATGAAGGATGGTCCTTCTGTTTCAGAGGCCCACGCCACGTCATGGGTCTCACTGAGGATCTCTCCTACACTTTTACTGATGGCCTGGAGGTTCTCGATAATCTTGAACACTGCACTTATCAGATCGTCCTCGGATTTCTCCAGCTGAGCACGCTGCAGCTCCAGAACATCTCTCATCAGGGCAGCATGCTGAATGTTATCCTGACCTTTTTGACTGATGTTTGCACAGAGGTGATTGAACACCTCTTTAACATGCTCGATCTGCTGGCGGGTTATATCGTGAAACTGCATGGACATGATGATATTGCTTATGCTGGAAGCAATCTCCTTGGATTTCTGCTCGATGATCCGTGCCGACCCCGATGCACTTTCATTTTGTCTGGAGAGAGCTTGGTAATTGGCCACTGCATGCATGTGTGCAGTTCGTGCAGACTCTCTCTGAGTCTTCTCGAAACTGGCAACCTGACTTAACGAATGCGTGATAAATCCTTTCACGTTCTGAGAAACGGCGTCAATATGGTGTGATTTCTGTTTGATGTTTTCAGCCAGCCTCCGCACATCATCGGTGAGACTGCTGAACCCGGAATTATGGCTT
This sequence comes from Desulfomonilia bacterium, assembly GCA_035542255.1. GTDB lineage: Bacteria > Desulfobacterota > Desulfomonilia > UBA1062 > UBA1062 > MWEI01. Next base: position 2,385 of record DATKLV010000336.1, read on the forward strand.
ATGATGTGAGCATTTTCCACCCGGGTGAGGAATCCGAGCATGCTCAGGTTGAGCACGAGCATATTAAGGTCCTCCAGGTGGGATGATACCCTGCCCAGTGCCATGATATGTTCTCTGAATACATTAGTTATCTTATCGAAATGCCTTTCTGATTCCTCCAGATGTGATTTGAGCTCATCGAGTATATTCGAGAGGCCCTCTGTAGACCTGTTGAGGCTCTCACCTGTCATGATTTGCACTATCACGCCTGACTGGGCGCACATCTCCTGGGCACTCATGTGGAATTCCTTAAGCTTCTTACCAATGGTGAGAAATTCATCTTCCGAGCCGGCAATGATTCCGTCGAGCATAGTAGAGACACGGGCCAGGGAATCCGTCCACCCATTGCTGGTCGGTTGCCGCGCACTGTCTGAACCTTCCTTCTTAGAGGCGAGTAATATGAAGAATGTTTTCAGTGACCGAGGCATTATCATGGACTTAACCTTACCTGTTGTGTTTGATGATAGCCTCGCATGACCTCAGCTGCGATGGAATTTAGAGGGAGGACCCTGTCCACCCCCCCGAGCTTGATGGCCTCGTGGGGCATCCCGAAAACAATGCATGTCTCCTCATCCTGCGCAATGGTATATGCACCGGTCTGCTTCATCTCCAGTATGCCTTTCGCCCCATCGTCACCCATGCCGGTCATGATGATGCCGATGGCATTCCTCCCTGCATAGCGCGCAGTAGACCGGAATAATACATCCACGGACGGCCGGTGGCGGGATACCAGGGGGCCGTCTTTTATTTCCACATAGTACCTCGCACCGCTGCGCTTAAGCAGGAGATGATGGTTCCCCGGCGCAATGAGTGCATGCCCGGGGAGCACGGTATCGTTGTTGGCAGCTTCCTTCACGGTTATCTGGCAGAGCGAGTCTAGCCGTTTCGAGAATGCAGTGGTAAATCCCTCGGGCATGTGCTGCACGATCACGATCCCGGGACAGTCCGGGGGGAGTGCTGTGAGAAAGTCCTTGAGAGCCTCGGTCCCGCCTGTGGATGCCCCTACCGCCACTACTTTTTCCGTAGTCTGCAGCATGGCGTCAAACTTGGGCTTTGCAATGATGACATCGGCGCTCAGCTTCGGTTGCGCCAAGGTCGTATCAAGGGAAATCTTCTTGGTATGCACCCTCGATGCCGCCACCACGGCATCGCAGATCATCGTGCTGGATTCCTCAAGTTCCAGCTTGGTCCCAAGCGCCGGCTTGTGGATCACATCTACCGCCCCGAATTCCAGCGCCTTCATGGCCGTCTCGCTGCCTTTGCCCGCCAGTGAGGAGCAGATAACAATGGGGATAGGATGCTGGCTCATGATCTTCTTGAGAAAGGTCAGCCCGTCCATGCGGGGCATCTCCACATCCAGCGTGATCACATCCGGCGCTACTTCCTGCATCCTCTGGGCCGCTATGTACGGGTCGGAGGCAAGTCCTATCACCTCGATCCTCTGATCGCTCGATAGAATATCCTTCAGAGTCTGTCTCACTAATGCGGAATCATCAACTATCAGCACTTTGATTTTTTTCATTGTTCAATTCCCGGATTGTACATGACCAGCTGTGGATCTAGTTTGGTTACATACTTCATGAAAACCTCACCTGTATCGGTATAGAATATTACCTTGCGGCCTTTATCACCGCCCATGTCCCATGCCGTCAGCCTCATGTTCTGCTCCTTGATGAACTTCATGGCTGTCTCTATGTTCTTCCTGCCTACCGATATGGATTCTGAGC
>DATKLV010000337.1:0-4449 GCA_035542255.1 Desulfomonilia bacterium
AGGTCCATGATCACGACCCGTCTTCCTTTCACCCCCTGGAACTGCCATATATCATTGGATATAAGGAGGCTTGTCTGCACCTTGCCCGGTATCAGGTCTCCCCTATAGTAGCTGGTCTCTAAAAATCCCGGCGTTGGATCCCTCTTGTCCACGTTCTGGGTCATGGTTGAGCAGCCGGACAATACGATCGCTCCTATGAACACCGCTGTATATAAATACAGGTTTTTATTATTTTTCATGGCATTTTCCCCCTTTCTGTACAGATTTCACCAAGGTGCTGCTGTAGGGACATGAAACACCGCAGTCAAGGGGTCAATAAGGATGGGAAATGTGATACTTCTTTAGACTGTTTCGTTTATCTGAGAACCCGGTAGGGCCTGGGTCGTAGTATCTGTCGATCCCGTATATTTCTGTATTATGGATGCGAGGGTATCAGGGCTCATGGTGAGCAGGTCCATGTTCTCGAGATCCTGCAGAATCTGAGAACCGGCCTGGGCAGACGAGGACGATGTGGTATCCCCTGCTGTCTTTGCCTGCTCCCTGGATACAATATCCTTTACCAGGGCCGGGTTTGCCTGCATGAGCTGCGCATTCTCAGCTGATAACAGTAAGTTGTAAAGAGATCCGCTTGAATCAGCCGTGCCGTTGTTCCCTGCCAGGAGGTCGAAGATGGAGCTGTCCGATCCGGATGAAGCCTTACTCTCAGCGTTGAGAAGGGCCTCGTTCTCCATCAATTTAACCTTGTTCGAGAGACTGACAGTATCCGTCACGCCGGAAACCGGCGTTTGCATCTGATCATTCGTGGTCTGAGGAGAACCGGTCTGCCGGCTGTTGAGCAGCGAGCCGGCGAGAAGAGCATTGCTGATATCAGTTACACTCGACATGACAGATCCCCCTCACCTCATCATATCGACAAATGAAGAAGGAACTTGAGGCTGTTCTTAACGATAAATTCACCATTAACCCGTTGACAAAATGAATATTCGAACTCTAGGTTGAATATGGTACTCTCGGGGTAAGACGTCAAAGAGCATATAAATACAATGACATTACAGCAGGAAAAGGTGATCGCCTTCATGTATATGGGCACCAATTCGGTGAGGCCCATGACCGAGCGCATCATAAATCACAGAGGAACATAACATTGACCCCCGATAACTTCCTGGGGTACACTCTAAAGCCATGGGATAACCATATGGGAGGATGAACTTATGGGTTACCATATAGTCGTGGTGGATGATGAGCCTGATATCATCCAGCTGGTGAGCATACACCTCAAGAAGGAGGGATACACCGTTGACGGCTTTCTCAATGGAAGCTCCCTGCTCAAATTCCTCTCGACCGCTACGCCGGATCTGGTCATCCTCGATCTCATGCTGCCGGATCTCGACGGGTTCGATGTGTGCAGGATGATGAAGAGCGATCCGAAATACTCGTCCATACCCATCATCATGCTTACGGCAAAAGGGCAGGAGATCGACAAGGTGGAGGGCCTCGAGCTGGGGGCCGATGACTATGTAACCAAACCGTTCTCGCCCAAAGAGCTCCTGGCACGTGTCAAGGCGGTGCTCAGGAGAACTGCTCAGGACCAACCCGCGACCATCACCCTCGGAGACAGACTCTCCATCGATCAGGAGAAATTCGAGGTCAGGGTGCAGGGTGAGCCGGTAACGCTAACTGCTGTTGAGTTCAAGATCCTGCTCCTTTTGGCGACAAACCGCGGCAAGGTATTTTCCCGGGACCGTATCCTCGATCACCTCTGGGGCAACGAGAAGGCAGTGCTGGACCGGACTGTTGACGTCCATATGAAAAACCTGAGAGACAAGCTCGGGCAGGCCGGTGACCTCATCAAGAACGTGCGAGGCATCGGGTACAAACTGCAGGCATGAGAAGACCTATCTTCTTCAAAATCCTGGCAGGTTTTCTCGGCGTTGCCCTCACGCTGGCGATCTTCATTTTCGCTGCATCGTATGAGATCATCAAATCACACTACATCAGGGCAACTGCGCAGAACCTCCAGAAGATAATCATTCCCCTGAGACAGGTCATTATCCCCCTCATCGAGAAGGACGATATACACGCACTCCAGGTAACGGCCAAGCAATATGGACATGATCTCGATCTCCGGGTAACCATCATCGATACAAAAGGCAAGGTGCTGGCAGACTCGGAAAGAGACCCGGCCACCATGGAGAATCACCGGGACAGGCCTGAGGTGAAACAGGCCATGACCGGTGTAATCGGCCAGAGTATACGATTCAGTACCACCCTTGAGCAGGACCTGATGTACATTGCCATGCCGGTGGAAATTCACGGCAGGACTGCAGCAGTACTTCGCCTGAGCATGACATTGAAGCATCTTGGCGACCTCCTCAACACCCTGTTCTTGCGGCTCATGTGGCTTACGCTGGCCGTCATCGTGCTTTCCATTTTTCTTTCGGCTCTCTTCTCACAATTCCTGTCCACACCCATAAGGGCCTTGAGCAAGGCGGCAGGCAATGTCGCCAGGGGTGATTTCACCGTCCGTGTTCCGCCCAGGACCAACGACGAGATTATGGACCTCACCGAGAGCTTCAACAAAATGGCACAGCAACTTGAGACCACCTTTAACGAACTGAGCACACGCAAAGAAGAACTGGAAGGGATTCTCTTCTCCATCAACGAGTGCCTGCTGGTGATCGACGCCCAGGGCAGGGTTATGCTCCACAACCAGGCACTGAAGAAAATCGTTACTGCAGATACCATCATGGGAAGGTTCTACTGGGAGATACTCAGGTCCGCAAGGCTCAACGCCCTGATGGATGAGTCCCACCACGGTATATCTTCAGGAGAGATCGAACTTGCAGGTAATATCTATCTGTGCAGCATCACCCCCCTTGCATCAAAGCAGGTAAAGGTGATGGTTCTGCACGACATCACCCAGATGAAACAGCTCGAACAGATTAAAAAAGACCTTGCAGCAAACATCTCCCATGAGCTGAGAACACCTCTTACCGCCATCAAGGGGTTCACCGAGACCCTCATGGATGAAGCTGACTCTCGTGCCCAGGAATATCTCAGGATCATCCACCGGCATACGGACAGGCTCATCGCCATGGTAAACGACCTCCTCATCATCTCGGAAATGGAAGAGAAGCCGCGAATCTCCCGCGAGGACGTGAACATTCAGGAGCTGGTCAAGGGTGTGCTGGCCATATACGAGCCCAGAATAAGGGACAAGGGTCTTGAATTGATCGTTGACTGTCCGGCTGTCACGATCAATGCCGACCCGTTCAGACTTGAGCAACTCCTCACCAACCTCGTGGAAAATGCGCTGAAATATACTGAGAAGGGCAGTATTGCCATCAGTGCCGAAATCAAGGACTACATGGCTGTCATAACCGTCAAGGATACGGGCATCGGCATACCCAAGGAGCATCTCGGCAGGATCTTTGAACGATTTTATGTGGTGGATAAATCTCGATCCAGGGTCATGGGCGGCACCGGCCTCGGGCTGTCGATTGCAAAGCATATCGTTACACTCCACGGGGGTTCCATCGAAGCGGAGAGTACCCCGTTTGTAGGAAGCACCTTCACGGTTTTTCTCCCGGTGAAATAATTACAGTTTTCTTTGATCATGGTCATGAAGAAACCTTTAATAAACTTCTTAGATTTGATGACATCGATACTTGACTGACCAGATCAATCCTTATAAGACATTTCTGTCACCATTGTAACAACATCCTAAAGGGCAATTGAGGAGGAGGGTAATGGGGCTCAGCTTTCTCCCGAAAGATCAGAATTTCTTCGTATTGTTCAATAAGCAAGCGCAATATGCCGTCGATGCCGCGGTCCTGTTCGCACAGATGACCTCGAAAGGGGCCTTTGACAACGAGAACGTACAGAAGATGCGCGATATCGAGCATAATGCCGATGAGGTCGCACATGGGATCATGGAGCGTCTCAACAAGACCTTCATCACCCCCTTCGATCGCGAAGACATCCATGCGCTTACCTGCGAACTGGATGACGTTATCGACATGATCTACACCATCGCCAATCGCATGAAGGTGTACAATATCATGGAGATCGATGCCGATCTCGTCGAATTTTCCACGGTCATAGAGAAATCGGTTCTTACCCTTGCCAAGGCCGTCGAGGGATTGAGTGATCCCAAGCAACCCCAAACAGCACTTGATGCATGCATCGAGGTGAACCGTCTTGAGAATATCGGTGACACCATGAGGGATGCCATCCTGGCCAAGCTCTTCGCAACCTCCCCCGATCCCTTCCATCTCATCAAATGGAAGGAGATCTACCAGTTCGCCGAGACGGTTCTGGACATCTGCGAGGATGTGGCCCACGTGGTGCAGGCGATCATTGTGAAGCAGGCGTAGTAAATCAGGTTTAATAGATGTCCGCCTACATTATCTTCCTCATCTTCCTTGCCCTCATCTTCGATTTTCTGAA
>DATKLV010000338.1:0-6382 GCA_035542255.1 Desulfomonilia bacterium
CGGTTACGGTATTCGGTGCCTGGTATGATGCGTAGTCATAGCCTGCCTTGGTGACCATGAGTTCATAATCTGATGAAGGCATTATGTTTGCAAAGCTGTATGCACCGGTTGCGGATGCCGTTGTGGTGGCGAGGAAATTGCCGCCCAGGAACAGGGAAACGGTTGCGCCGGTGACGGCCCTGCCGGTAGACACATCAAAGATGGTGCCGGCAATGGATGCATTGAGCGGGCCTACATCGAACTCCAACGTGAAGGCAAGGTTGTTGACCGGTGTGTTTGCGCCGCTGCCGGCCTCGGTGGTGCCGCTGTCTTCGCCAAGATCGGCATTGGTGCCGTCGGCCAGGTCTTCATACGTCACATAAGCTTCCTGGACAACAGCGTACCCGTAACCGGTTACCTTGGTGAGGTCGCAGGTCACTATATACCCATCCGATTCACTATCCTCAAAACGGGCATTAGTAATTGCCGGCACGGCAGTGAACGAGAATGCGCCGGTTGTCCCTGTTGTGATCACGTGGACTTTGCCCGCGTATGCAACGGAGACCACCGCACCTGAGACAGGAGCATTTTTACAGATGTCGAAAACCGTACCCGAGATGGAGCCGGTCGGGGCGAACGTCTGGGGATTGGGGTTCACCACGGTCGAGCTCTTGTCTCCCTCTGCACAGCCCGCTATGAAGAAACCAAGCATAAGCAGTGCGATCAATACTAGAAACCTCTTAGCCATATCTTCCTCCTCTACTTAATCTTTTTTATTTTCTTTGGGACTTGTAAAACCCTTATCACTTGCAGAACATCATCATGCAACAGATTCTATTATAGAGGCCTTGGTCCTTTTGTCAACAAGGAAAACAATGATTTGTGCGGTCTCTGTTTTAGGACGTGAACAGATGTGCGCAGATATCCTGTTTCTTTCCCTTGATCCTGAAACCATTCGCCCGTAAAGAACACACCTCTTCATAGAATACTGCGCGTTCAAGCAACATGCATGCCAATTTAAATAATAATAAAAACAATAAGATATACGAAGTGATATTTTGGGTCTTGTTGAATTTATGACACAAGATTTTGGTTTCTCAACACACCGGCCATGAAAGAGAAGTGCAGGAGGGACAATCGCAAAATCCCATGTATGTCATTGCGAGCAATCCCTACATCTCGGCATGGCATAGCGATATCAGGATTGCTTCGTAGCCTACGACTCCTCCCAATGAACTTCTTTTAATTCCATTAATCAAATGATTATAATGCGAATGCATGAACATCTGAACTTAAAACATCACCCCCTCACCCCGGCCCTCTCCGCCTGACAGGTGGAGAGGGGGATTCCTTATAATGATGCTTGATGCTTTCATCCCCTCTCCCCATCTTGCATGGGGAGAGGGTTGGGTTGAGGGGTCCCGGAAATCCTTTATAAACCTGAATGGAGTTCATTCCATGGATAATATCGAGCGCAGCCCGATATGCGTTGCTCGCAATGAGTGCTGCCTGTGTCGATCGTTGCACATATTAACTTAAAGAAATGGATCGAGAGTACTGAATGAGGCTTCATGATCGGATTGAGATGATATGAATAATAAAGGAAAAGATCATATACATGTATCCATTAAAAACCTGGTTCTCCACTTGCAAAGCCAGGTGAGCTTTGATAATACACGACACGTATGCCGGAGTGGTGGAACTGGTAGACGCGTCGGACTCAAAATCCGAAGCTCCTTGCGAGTGTGGGGGTTCGAGTCCCCCCTCCGGCACCATTTTTTAACTTCAGGTTATCAGGCTATCGAGATGAGATCCTGCTTCTCCTGTACGATGCATGTGTAAAGCGTTTGAACATTACACGGTATCTGTCCGGAATGAAGCAGAGAGATTAGAAAAAAGCATGGATGGAATCCCGAATAAAAATCTCACGGGATTTTGGTATCGGGAGGAAACCATCTCCTCAAGATGCGCCTGGAGAATACGGCCAGGACCAGCAGCACGGTGGCGAGCGCGATCTGATGCATATTCCCCTTCACACCCCCGCTCCCATAGGCGGCGAATACGACTGCCAGCGGTACGAATCCGATGAACGACCCTGTCACGTAAGGAATGAAAGGCACCCTGCAGCCGCCGCAGAGCAGGCTCATGGCCGTAGAGTTGGAAAAGGGGAAGAACCTGCCGTAGAGCACCCACCAGAAGGCATTCTGCCGGAAGCGTTCCTTCCATACCTTCAGGGTATCTCCGGTTCGCCGTTCTACAACCGATGAGAGCACGAATCTCCCTGCTGCATAAAGGGCGGATGCCCCGATGAGTGAGGCCATAAGGGAAAGCGCCGTGCCCATTAAGGCCCCGTAAATGACCCCTGCTGCCGCGCTTGACCAGATCCGGGGTACGCCCAGTGCAATGAGTCCGCCTGCCGTGAAGGTGAAGATGATCGTGGAATAGATCCGTCCGGATGATTGTGAGCCCCCTTGCAGGGCTGCCCGCATCGTGTTCACGTCGAAGAGGAGTTTCCTCACCTCGGGCCTTTTCATGACGAGTGCTGCGGCTGAAAAAAAGGCCACCAGCAGGATGATGCGCGAGACGTCGGCAATAACTTCTCTGTCGATTTTGAAACTCATGACTTTCGAGTAACCGTGTACCTTAGGGTGCGCTTCCTGAGCCAGTAGACGCCCAGCAGATCCACAATGCCCACCCAGAGCCTGTTGTTGATCCCGATGCCGTATTTGCTTGTACCGTGTTTTCTCGGTCGATGGTTCACTGGTGTCTCGGCAACGGTGTATCCGGACATGATGAACAGTGCGGGGAAAAAGCGGTGTGCATTCCTGAAGATCCTGACACGCTTCACGCATTCCCGGCGGAACACGCGGATCGAACATCCTATGTCGGTGACATTGTCCTTCAGCACGGAAGACCGCACTCGGTTTGCAATGCGGCTCGATACCCGGCGGATGATGTTGTCGGCCCGTTTCCGCCTTATGCCGCAAACCATGTCAACACCCAGGTCGTTCAGGGTAGCGAGCAGGCGGGGGATGTCGCGGGGATCGTTCTGCCCGTCACCGTCAAGGGTCGCGATGTAAATCCCTCTGGCCGCTTCGAAGCCGGCCTGGAGCGCTGCAGACTGTCCGCTGTTGGGGGAGATGTGCAGGGCGTGAAAATTTTCATATCTTCCTTCAAGGTCATCCATGATGCGGGGTGTCCGGTCGTTCGACCCGTCATCCACCATGACGAGCTCCCAGGCGAGATCCTGCACGGCTGCAAGTACGAGACGGACTTCATCGCATACCTCGAGTATGGATTCTTCTTCGTTGTAAAAGGGAACAACGATGCTCAGCATGGTATGATGTGCATTCAATCGATGCTCCCCCGGTTAAGTCTTTACAGGATACTTACTTGTCCACTCAGTAACACCCATGTTCATGTGGTAACATATTAAGCCCATGAAAGTGAAGCATGCACGTGTCGCACCCCGGAGTAAATATCCTCTGGATATGCAGCGGCGGGTGCGGTATTTAGAAGGCTCCTTATGGATGGAGGTTGGAAATGAAGTTAGACAGGATGCATATTTTCATAATCCCTGTTGTCCTCTTCATCAGTATTTTTCTCTACTGCGACCGACTGCCCGTCATTGACCTGGAAGCCATCAACTTCATGACTGCGAAAGAGATACTGCAGAAAGGCTCCTGGCTCATTCCAACCCTGGAAGGGAATGTCAGGATAGAAAAACCGCCGCTTCCCACCTGGCTCACCACACTGCCGATGATTATGACCGGGACCGATACCGATCTTGTTGCAGACAGGATCCCCGTCGGGATCTGCGCACTTGTGCTCATACTCTTCACCTATCTCCTTGCAAAACGTATTGCCGGCGACAGGGGATCCGCCGTTTCCGCCGTGCTTGTCCTGGCAACGACCTGCATGTTCATGGTGTCTGCGCGGAGAAATGTATGGGATATCTATGCCGTCACGGCCATGACCGGGGCCCTGTGGGCCATGCTCGAAGTCTTCTGCCGCAAGGAGGGGAAGAACCTCTATTTCCTCCTGTTCTCACTCCTCATGTTCCTTTCCTTCTCATGCAAGGGTCCTGTGGCCTTCTGGACCATGCTCATACCTTTTCTTATCAGCTACTGCATGACCTACACTGTCAAAGACCTGCGGGAAAACAAGCGGGGGCTCCTGTGGGCATTTGCCCTCTGCATAGTGCTCTCAGCTGCATGGCCTCTCTATGTCTATGCATCGACTCCCCATGCATCAACACTTGCAGCCGCGAAAGAATCGCATGCCTGGTTCACGAAGTACGCGAAACCGGTCTGGTTCTATCTGCTCCATATCCAGGAGGTCGTCGGTGTGTGGATACTCTTCCTCGTGTACGGTCTTGCCGTATCCCTTCTTGATAAGAACAGGAAGCCGTGGGAGAAGATGTCCACCCTCTGGTTCATCTTGACCATAGTCTTCCTTTCGGTGTTCCCGGAAAAGAAGGCTCGGTACCTGCTGCCTGCAGTCGTGCCCGGCTGTCTCGTCACGGCAATAACCATCAACAGGCTCAAGGAAGCCCGTGGATGGTCGTACAGAGCCATATGCGGATTATTCTGCATCATGGGCATCCTGTTCATTGCCGCGGCATCGGCCGTCGCCTACTATTCCCCGGGGGGGCTGCTCTACCTCCTGGGCGCCCTTCTCATCGGGCTTGCAGGCTGTTCGATCAGCTATGCCTTCATAAGGAAGAATACGCATCATGTCCATGTCGTGGCTACAGCTGGGATATGTCTGATTTTTGCCTTCGGGGTCCCGCTCCTGCCGATGCATAGGCTGATCTATTATCTCGGGACAAACGATGCCCAGCAGTTTCTGCACGTCCGGGAAAATCCTGAGATCATGGCCAGGGACATCTACTCATTCGGCTTTGCACCTTCCTATGTTATCAAATGGGCTGTGGGCAAGAAGGTCGGCACTACCGATATCGAGCGGATCATGATTTTAAAGGAGCAGGGCAAGGGCATTGCCCTGATCACCATGAAGCCCATGAACCGGAAGACCCTTGGATTACGGTTTGCAGAAACGATAAGGACAGACACAAGACCTTATTTCATCTATCTCATGCATTGAAGACGGTTGTCGCCCGGAAGGAGATCCCGTAGAGCTCAGCCATAAACCGAGCATTTGATCACGTAGATGACGAATCACCCTGTATCTATTATCTTGTCCACCCAGTATGAATATACAATGCATTGTATCCTACGAAGAAATAAAACTTAATTTAAACACCACCCCCTCACCCTGGCCCTCTCCCCCTGAAAGGTGGAGAGGGATTCCTTCATAAGGCTGCTTGATGCTCTCATACCCTCTCCCCATGTTCATGGGGAGAGGGTTGGGGTGAGGGGTCCCGGAAATCTTTTAAGCCCGGATTCAAGTCTTCCGCCGAGCCTTCGCAGCCCAAGGTCTGTTTCGGCACTCGGCGCAATGAAGTACCCCGCAGCAAGCTGCGGGGTATCCAAGGAATATTTTGTTTCCCCTCACCTGAGTCCTCTCCCTCCAGGGGAGAGGAAGATAAGGAAACCTCGCGGCAAGCTGCAAGGAATCATTTGATTGATATCACATGAGCGGGTGCAGGTAGGGGATGATCCAGATGCCGATGTTTGCGATCATATGCACCATGAAAGGCGCCCAGATGCTCTTCCTCCATTCGTAGAGAGAGGCGAAGACTATACCGCCTGTGAGCTGGATCACGGAGATCCCGCTGTGCATGGAGGCAAAGAGAAGGGATGTGAGGATGATGCAAATAACGGCCGGCAATCGCTGTCTCATCCATGCATAGAGAAGCCCCCTGAAGAAGAGCTCTTCCGCGAACGGACCGATGATACACCCGGTGATGAGAAAGAGAGGCCACCCGTCGAGCGGCTGTTTCGCGAGCATGAGGCCGAGCAGGCCGCCTTCCAGGAAGAAGCGCGAAACCAAGTCCGCTCCGAACACGATGATGCCGAAGGCAGCAGCTGCAGTCAGCCCGATGGCTGCCTCTTTTACCGGGGTTGCCGTTTCCACGCCGCACAGCTTGAATGCAAAGACCAAGATGACGGCAATCTCCGCAAGTCTCGCGGCGAGCGTGTAAACGATCCCGTCCACAGGGATGGATGCCGAAAAGAACCTGAATATAGTTTCCATGAGGCATACCGCGATGATGACTGCAAACCGTCTGTCCATGGGTGAGTATATATAAGGGATGGAGAAAAGGCACAAGGCCTTAAGAACTGTAAAATTGACGATAAGGAGGAACTCCGTCTATACTGCGGCCATGAAGAGGGTGGTCATCGGTACGGCAGGCCATGTGGATCACGGCAAGACATCTCTGATCAAGGCGCTTACAGGAATAGACTGCGACCGCCTCAAGGAGGAGAAGGAGCGCGGG
>DATKLV010000339.1:0-14974 GCA_035542255.1 Desulfomonilia bacterium
CTCGATCTCCCGTATGGCCTTTGTCGAAGCGAAACCGTCCATGTTCGGCATCTCTATATCCATAATGATTAGGTCATAGCTTGAACGTTTGTATGCCTCCAGAGCCTGAAGTCCGTCATCTACGACATCCACGTGGTAACCCGCGTTCGTGAGATGTCTCTGTGCCACCTGCTGATTCGTCGGATAGTCATCGGCTAAAAGGATACGCACACCGGTGCCGCTCTCCTCGGCCATGGCATAACGGGTAATCAATTTGAAAGACGAGGTATCAGAAGAAGTTCCGGATTTCCGTTTGATGACTGCATTGATGGCTTTCCGGAGCTCCTCATACCGAACAGGCTTGGGCAGATATCCCTGGATTCCCATCTGGGAACATTTCAATCCATCACCGATGCTTCCCACAGGGGTGAGCATGATGATTGGAACATCTGTTTTCCTGTTCAGCTCAGCCCTGATATGGGAGGCAAGCTCGAAACCATCCATGAGAGGCATGTGGGAATCGGTGACCACGAGGTCGATCGGTTCTTTCGTCCCTTCCCTTTCTTTCAGGATGGACAGAGCTTCCCGGCCGGAGGTCGCCTCCACCGTTATGCAACCCCATTCCTTGAGGTAGGATGCATAGGTTGAACGGGCTGAAACATTATCATCCACGACAAGTACCTTTAAACCCGACAAGTCTATCTGTGCAGAAACCTGGAGTACTCCTTTATCTTCCTGGTGTGAGAAGACCGAGGTGAACCAGAAGGTGCTCCCATTGCCCTGCTCGCTCTCTACCCCTATCCGGCCACCCATCAGCTCGGCAAGCCTTTTTGAAATGGATAAACCGAGTCCTGTACCACCGTAATTACGGGTAGTGGATGAATCGACCTGAATGAAGCTCTCGAAGATGGCGCCCTGTTTATTCCGGGGAATACCTATGCCGGTGTCTTTGACGGAAAAGCGCGCCATTGTTTTGGAGCCCAGACCCTCAAGATACTCGACTTTGATGAGGACCTCTCCCTTGTTCGTGAATTTCAGGGCATTGCCGACCAGATTGGTCAGGATCTGCCTGAGCCTGCCCGGATCTCCCAAAAGCAGGAGCGGCATTTCAGGTGAAATGTACAGGACGAGCTCCACATCCTTCTGCTTGGCCATGAAGGTGAAACTGCGCGTGATATCCTCCATGAGGGCTTTGAGATCAAACGGGATATGCTCAAGCTCGAGCCTCTGGGATTCAAGCTTGGAGAAATCCAGGATATCGTTGATAAGACTCAGGAGATTTTCCGATTCACGGTAGACGGTGCTTATAACCTCTCTCTGCTCATCAGCAAGAGCGGTGTCCAGGGCGATCTCTGTCATACCGATGATCCCGTTTAAAGGCGTGCGGATCTCGTGGCTCATATGTGCCAGGAATTCACTCTTGGCTCTGTTCCGGGCCTCGGATTTCACCATCTCCTTCTGAAGTTCTTCTGCCTGTTTCCTGTGCGTGGTGTCACGCATGATCCCCCTGAATCCTACAGGTTCTCCCTTTGAGTTCCTCAGGAGGGTGATCGATGTCTCTATGGACCCCCTCTTTCCATCCTTACGGATGATCTCCCAGTCGGAACCCGTATTGGGTTTGTTCGTCTTGAACACTTTATGGAATACCTCGTAGGTCTTTGAGGCATATTCCTCATCCATGAAACGTGTGTAGTTCATCCCTACTGTCTCTTCACGGGTGTATCCGATCATTCTGCAGATGGAGTCATTGAAAAAGGTGAAGTTACCCTTAAGATCCACCTCGTAATATCCTTCTTCAATATTCTCAAGGATACTCCGGTACTTTTCTTCACTCTTCCTGAGGGCATTTTCCGCCCGTAGACGGTCGGTGATGTCGCGCGCCGAGCCCCTTACGCCAACGGGCCCGTCCTGCCCATACACCAGCGAGTTCTTGTATTCGAGGATGTGCTCGGACCCATCCCTGATCTTGACCGAGACCAACCCTTCATCTTTCCCGTTTTTCACGACCCGGGAGATGTATTCAGGGAAGAGACACCTGTATCGCTCGACGATGAGATCCTTGAGATTGGCGCTGGTTTGGCTTTCGTCAATGAGTGACCAGTCTTCCCTGACCCTGGCATTGCACTCGTTGAAATCAAACTTGCCTTCAAGATCGTGGAAGAAGAGGTAGTCGGACACATTGTCGAAGATATCCCTAAACCGCTCTTCACTGGCACTTAAGGCTGTTTCCACACGTTTTGTGTCCGATATGTCGCGGACAATGCCCCTGAAACCCTTAGGTTTTCCGGATGAATCGCGGATAAGGGATATCGATGATTCCAGGGAAACCCGTGAGCCGTCCTTCCTGATGAGCTCCCATTGAAGACCTTTTAAAGGCTTCCCCGTGATAAATACGTCGTTGAACGTCTTGAACAAATTTCGCGCATTCTCATCGTCGGTATAGTCCCGGTAATTGACCCCTAGGATCTTATCGGGTGGATATCCGGAGATCTCGGCAATCTTGTAATTCACGAAGGTAAGACTCCCGGCGAGATCCATCTCGTAATAGCCGTCTTCGATACTGTCGAGAATTGTCCGGTACTTTTCTTCACTCTTCTGGAGGGCCTTGAGGGCACGGTGGCGTTCGGTTACGTCCTGGGCAATTACCTGTACCATGACCGTCCCGTTCTCATCTGAAATCAGGGTGGCCTTGTATTCCATGATGTTCTCGTCACCATCGAGCGTCCTTATCCTGAGGGATCCCTGAACATCACGATCCCTTATGATCTTCTCCATATATTCGTCATATTCACGGCGGTACCGTTCAGGGATAAAGTCGCAGGCCTTTATCCCGATGAGATCCTCTTCTGAAAGCTTGCCGAGCCTGCTTCCGACGATATTGACATCCAGGATTCGGCCGTCCATATCATGGAGGATGAAAAGATCGGAGGTATTCTTCAAGATGAACCGGTAGCGTTCCTCAACCTGCTTGAGACGCTCCTGGGTACTCTTCAGCTCGTTCATGGTTTCAAGATCAGTGCCTGTATCCATGTTTGTGGTGTTGCTTACCGGGACCTCCTTCATTCCCGTTACCAAGACTTCAGTAATATAACTTACTATCTCCATCGGAAATTAAATTCTAAATAATTAGGGTCTGGACCTGCTCACCAGGATAATAGAGGGAATATACAATATATTTAATTTTTAAATCGTCTCCCTATGCCGAGACGACTGATGTCCCAGCTGATATTCAAACGATTCTCTTTATGGCTCTCAATCAATACAAGGCAACCGGCACTGATTTATCTTTTCCACTACTCCACGGAAACTACCTCTGCCTTGACTTTGCCGATCATACCCACAAGACTTAAGAGATCTTCCATATTCTCGCCTCAGGCAAAAACGATATGGGTTGCATCAGGCCTGATCTGGGAGAAAGTGGGATCGACGGTCACCCAGGAATCGCCGATGCAGCTCTCGACCCAGGTGTGGTAGAGAAAAACTCCGAAATCATCCGAGTAGACGATGCCGTTGACGACCTTGGTTGGGATGCCCGATGCCCTGGCCAGTGCTGCATATAGGAAGGCATGTCCCTGGCACTCGGCCTTGCCCCTGTCCAGCACATCGATCGCCGTGAACACATCCATGGGGTCCTTGGCTATATGCGTCTGGATCCATGAAAGTGTCCCGATGTCATGACCCTGACATGGAGGACTTTGCCCTCGATCTCCCCGGAGAGATGCATGACGTTGCCGTCCATGTCGTAATCATAGGCAAAGTCTTCAAGGACAAGGTCTGCCTGAAGGGAAGATATGGGTTGATGCTCGAATACCAGTATCTGTATCCACGAATTGCTTCTAACTACTTGCCCTTAATCAATCACAGGTCCATGATCTCCAGCGTCTTGGGTCCGCACGTGAACAGGAGATCAAAAATCGATAGGTTTGGTATGAAAGGCCCCCAGAGCTGAGGGTAAGTGGGGCAGTGATATTTAAAGAATACCACTTCAATCCCGGCCTGTTCGAAGAGCATGCCATCCAGCCACTTCTTCGCAGAATCCTGTGCCAGATAGTGTGATGCACCCAGCATACGGCAGATATCCACGATGAGTCCGGTACCCTGCCCGCGAACCCCTAGTTCTGACATCCTGATGACCCGGGTGGTATTGCCAAGTTCGCGGAGTACATATGAAATGAGCTCCATGTCCATATCCACGATAGTCTGCTGTTCCGGAGAAACCAACCTTTCGAAGATCTTCATGTGTGCTTCACGATAGGGGGCGTGCAGATATGCCTGCTTAAGGCTTTCAAGGTGCTTGAAGTGCCATCGGCCTTCATGACAGATCTTCACTGCGCTGATCTTCTGCAGACCCAGACCCTTCTTCCATATCGGGATGCCCATCCACATCGTGCCCTGATCATTTTTAAAACGGTTGCGGGTGATCCAGGTGGAACCCAGGGGCATCTGCACTTCATCAAGGACTACGAACGCATCGGATGCCAAGATCCTGGCAAAATAGCCGGGATAGGGGCAGAAATAGGGCCTTGCAATAGATACGATCATCACCTTATCCCTTGATGAAGCTTAAGAATGCTTAGGTACCGTCCCTATCGAAATCGAAGGTTACATCCTCTAGAGATCGTAAAGGGTTTCGTCCACCTTGGGTTTGGATTCTTTTCTGTTTGATTTCGATTTCTGCTCCATCACAAAGGGATTCTCTCCCTCCAGAAGGTCACCAAGGTCCGACTCGATCTTTTCCGGGTCCTCACCGCGTTCCATCCTTGACAGGGCTTCCTCCATACTGGCGCCCATCTTCAGGCCCGTTGCGTCCGTAAGCTTTCTCATGAGCCTGGCCGCCTGCCGGGGGTCATCTTCATTCATACTTCCCGTCTCGTTTGCAAGCATGGACATGGCCCTTTCCATTTTCGACTCGTCCAGGGCCGGCATATCGCCTTCGCCCTCGTCCCCCTTCCTTCCCGACAGGGCAGCGAAAATCGAGACTTTGCGCTTGAGCTTGACGGTCTTGCACTTGGGACATTTCGGCGTTTTATCCGTATTGATGGCCCTGGAAAAAAAGTTGTATATGGTGTCGCACCTTCTGCAATAGAATTCATAGATCGGCATGGAGGCTCCTCTTTAGTGTATTCTGAGCAATGTATATGGAACAAACCCTGACCATAAATCAAGACGGTATTTAAAACCTGCTCCCATTGGATCTAGTATATTGTCATGAAAAACCCTGCCCGTTGAGGTCTCTGCGAAGATAAATGTCCTCTATGCTGTGTTTAACTTGACTTTTTAAACGGTTGTCTCTATATTTAAGGCACACTCAGGTAAATCATTCATGAAATCAGGACTACATTGTCGATAGATAAACCAACATACCTTCCAAGGAGTATCAATGCACTTTACTGAATTAAAGCTGGACGAGCGGATTCTGCTCGGCATCAATGAAGCGGGTTTTACCGCCTGCACACCGGTACAGGAAGCCACATTCAAGCACAGCCTTATGGGCAGGGACGTATGCGCACAATCCCAGACAGGCACCGGGAAGACTGCGGCATTTCTCATAACCATCTTCCAGAATCTGAAAGACCAGAGAAACCGGAAGGCTATGATCATCGTACCGACACGCGAGCTTGCCGTCCAGGTTGAGGATGAGGCTGCGCTTCTCGGGTCTCATCTCGACTTCAAGGTCGCCTGCATCTATGGGGGAGTCGGATATAAGGCCCAGGAACAGCAACTTAAACAGGGGGCGAGCATAATCGTCGGTACCCCGGGCAGGATCATTGATCTCCACCGGTCAGGCAAACTGAGCTTTAAAGAAATCGGCATCCTTGTCATTGATGAAGCCGACCGTCTCTTCGACATGGGCTTCATTGCCGATCTTCGGAGGATGCTCAGGGCCATGCCGCCCGCACATAAAAGGCAGACCATGCTTTTTTCGGCCACTCTGAGCTTCTTGGTCAAGGAACTCGCCTGGCAGTACATGAACGACCCTGTGGAGATCGAGATAGCACCTAAGCAAGTAACCGTGGACACCGTCACCCAGGAGCTCTACCATGTCGGTAACGAGGAGAAGATGAGCCTGCTCCTTGGTATCCTCGGGAAAGAGAAGCCCAGGAACTGCCTTATTTTCACCAACATGAAACAGACCGCCGAAGAGGTAGCGCGGCGTCTCAGGTTGAACGGGTTCACCT
Organism: Desulfomonilia bacterium; assembly: GCA_035542255.1. Classification (GTDB taxonomy): domain Bacteria; phylum Desulfobacterota; class Desulfomonilia; order UBA1062; family UBA1062; genus MWEI01. The sequence continues at coordinate 6,159 of DATKLV010000339.1, forward strand.
GCGAATATATCACCGGCGATCTGCCACAGAAAAAGCGGCTTGAGGTCATCGAGGGCATCAAGAACGGCAGAATCCTCCTGCTCGTAGCGACGAACGTAGCAGCCAGAGGGCTGCACGTGGACGATCTCGACCTGGTGATCAACTACGACATACCCGAAGACTGTGAGGACTATGTACACCGTATCGGGAGAACAGCACGGGTGGGAAGAGACGGCAAGGCAATATCACTCGTCTGCGAAGATTATGTCTATGCCCTGGATTCCATCGAGAAGTACGTCGGCATGAAGATACCGGTCATATGGCCTGAGGAGAGCCTGTTCGCCGAAGATAAGAGCAAGCGTGTACGGCACTTCGGGAATTCACAGAGGAGACATGGTTTCAAGGGCAGGAGATCAAACAATGCTCCCCGCCATGCCCATCACCACCGGTGAGGCAACGGCCGCTTATCTTGTAATTATCCTTGATATTATCATGGGAAGCATATGTAAGATATCGTTCCTCTTTGTAAATGCACTTCCCAGGCCACCACATTAAAGAGGCCCTTGAAAACCTCTTGCCAAGGGAATAAAGATGTCTCTCATGAATCCTATCAAAAAGATCATGATCGCCTCGGTGATGATCATCCTCCTCCCCCTGTGCACCTTGAGGGCCATGAGCTATGATGAGGAACGTACCATGGCCCGCGACTTTATCAATCTGCTGGAGGCTAACAATCTCATTGTGCACGACTATGAGATCGAATGGCCCGTTCAGATGGTGGCGGACCGACTGTCCGACCATATCAAGGACCCGCTCTATACATTCAAGATCCATATCATCAAGGACGCTACGATCAACGCCTTCACCATACCTGACGGGCACATCTTCGTCCATGTCGGGCTGCTGCTCTTCATCCAGGACATGGACGAGCTGTCCGCAGTCATCGGGCACGAGATGGGTCATGCCCAGATGAGGCATATCCCCCAGGATTATCAGACCGATAAAAAACTCTCCACTGCAGCAATCCTCGGCGTTCTCGCAGGCACCCTCCTGTCGACCAAGAACCCGGAGGCGGGTACGGCAATGATCCTTTCATCCATGGGCGGCAGCCAGAACATCCGGCTTGCATTTTCCAGGGAACATGAATACGCCGCTGACAGTTTCGGCAAGAGCATCAACGCAGCCTCGGGGGTGGATCCTTCCGGTATGGCACGGTTCCTCATCAGGCTAAATGCTTTCTCCGGTGCATCCGGCATGCCCGAATACCTGCTAACCCACCCCTTCACGGAAAACCGTATAGCCAACATGCATGACGACCCGGGCAGACCCAGACCCGATGCCACCTACTGGACACTATATGCAAGCGTGATAGGTCTCACGCTGCCCGCCGGTGAAACAACGGCCCGCTCGTCCCAGGTTCCCGAGCCCTATAAAACCCTGGCAGTCGCCCTGGCGCAGACACGGGTCGGCAACTACGCGCAGGCACGGACCATGCTGGATAAGATAGACCTTCCTGTTGCAAAGGCATACCTGGGACTCAATCTCTATGAGCTTGGGAAGAAGAACGAGGCCTATCCCTTGTTGAAGGAATATTCGCGATCGGCCCGCACCAAGATCGCCCTGGCGGAACTCCTTCAGGAACGCGGAAATATAGACGAAGCCATCAACACACTCTCCCCCTATCAATCACAGAGCGTCCGGGTGGACTACACGCTGGGCACCCTCTATGAGAAGGTGAAGAAGCCAGAACTCTCGCATGTCTCATATGCACGTTATTTCTTTAAAACCGAGAATTATAGGGCAAGCATCTATCATATCGAAGAAGCGCTCAAGTCCAAGGACAAACTGTCCAAAGAAACCCTGGCCGAACTCAAGATGATGAAAGATATGATGAAAAAATCCCAAAGAAATCAAGAGTAATTCCGTTTCTCAATCAAGATGATATCGAGTAGGCAAGGAGGGGAGCGACGCAGGTGTACTCTTTCTGTACTCCGAGGAGCAACCAGACGAAGCCGACACAATTCGTCAGGATAGACGAATTGGACGCACTTAACGTGCGCCCGAAGGGCGAAGGGCATGGATGCCCTGAGTCAAATTTTTGCAGGATAGCAAAAATTGACGCACTTTACGTGCGCCCGAAGGGCGAAGGGCATGGATGCCCTGAGTCAATGAGAGCGCTTGATTGAGAAACGGAATATCTACTGATCCCGGAATATCGCCTTTACCTTGCTAATATCAAAGATCTCGCCCTCGTCCGTGTCCTCGCAGAAGGCCTCCATGAATGGCATACCCCCCCTGCGGAAGATATAGAGCGGGCTTATCTTTCTTGCCTGGATCTCGCCATAACCTTGCCGGGGATAGAAGATGATCAAGGTCCTGCCCTGTTGGAGCGCTTCTTCGAAGAGGGTCTCCCTCCTCTGGCCATACGGCAGAGGCATGACCATACCGAAGGGGTACACTCCCCCCTTGTGTGAGGCCTTCATGAAACTCCGCTGCGGTTGCTTCAGGGGCAAAGCCTTGCCCCAGTCGATATCTCCGTCTCCCTCGCGTGCGCCCTCAGCGCTCCTGGTCATGACGCCTTTCTTCTCAAGAAATAAAGAAATGTCCTCCTCGCACCGTTCGGGAAGACGGAAGATCCCGGGCAAAACCTCATCGAGCCCCTTGGGTAAGGTCATCTTATCTCCGCCGTATACCAGGAACGTGCCCTTGATGATATGCGCCTCGGCATGGGTTTTTGCCCACCCCGAGATGTTGATAAGTACGTTTTCCGGAAGGGCATGCCGGGATATCCTGTCAATGAAATTCAAGATCTTATCGATGTTCCAGCCTTCCTGCAAAGCCCTGAACACCGACTCTCTGGTGATCCGGTATATACTTACCACATCGGCCTGGATAAGGTCCGCGATCTCACCGATGTTGAGCAGATCCATGGTGTCGAAATCTCCGGGGACAAGCATCTCCATGGTGGGCTGGATGATGGCTTCCTCGGAGTAAGGGTGTATCGCCGTATCGGTCCTGCCAGTCTTCAAGGAACTGGCCGACGCCTCTGTCAGGCGTATCCACGATTCCGTCGTATCTTCCTGGATCACCCCAAGATCGAGCCAAAGGTCCAGGAGACCTTCCACCACTAAACGGGCATCATCGATGGTGTCGTCCCTGTTTGCCGCCCAAAGCGTAAGGGACCTGGCCAAAAAGTCTTTTCTGACACCCTTCTCATTCACCGTGACAAATACCTGGTAATCGAGCCCCGGATAAGGCCTGCATGACTGGCAGAACCTCCACAGGCTGTAACGGGAGTCGCCCTCGAGAGCAAGGCTCGTTACGGATCGCTGCACAGGGGTGACCGTACCGCTTTTTTCCTTGAGGCAGCCGAGTTCCACGAGCTCCTGGTAGATCTTCTTCACATCGAGCACGGCCGAGAGCTTCTCATCGAGATACTCCCACCCCTTCTTGAACGGTTCGAGACCTGCCTTGCACCTTATCTTGCCGACATACAGGGCATTTATCATGGTCATATGACCCCAGAGGCTCTGCTTCCTCGGGTCTTTCCAGTTGATTTCTCCGACATCGGTGAAGTATTGTGACTTCAGGGATTCCAGGATCGATCCCAATGACGGCAGGAGGATGACCGGGTCTCTCCCGGAGAGCCCGCTCTGGAAGACCAGGCCGCGTATCCCCAACTCTTCAAGGTCGGATCTCATCTCATCAAGAGAATTCCCATAAATCCTTGCAAGCACGTCCCAGGAAACATGGTCACCGAGCTCATGCAGATCCATGAGCAAAGTACGCTGCCTTTCAAACAGATCGGTCAGGACCTTCCCAAGTCGTTCAGTGTCGGAAAGGTTCTCGGCAAGGGCCCTCTGGTCCACGGGGGAACCCAGGATCTTTGTGGAGATTATCGGGATCATGTAGCCCGGGATGCTGGAAATGAGATCATGCGTTGATGTCATCAAGGGACCACTCCTCAATGCGGTACCGGTAACCTTGTTCTGCAAGAAAGACCTGCCGCTTGTGTGCGAAGAGCTCTTCGGATGTCTCCTTGGTCACCAGGGTATAGAAAGTGGATATACGTTCCTTGGGCCTCAGGATCCTGCCGAGCCTCTGGGCCTCCTCCTGGCGTGAGCCGAAGGTTCCCGAGACCTGGATGGCCACCGATGCATCGGGCAGGTCTATGGCGAAGTTGGCAACCTTGGATACCACAAGGACCGGGATCTCCCCCCTCCTGAATGAATCATAGAGAACATCCCTTTTTGAATTCGCCGTGGAACCCGTTATCATGGGCGCCTTCAGGGTATTTGATATCCTTTTGAGCTGGCTTATATACTGGCCGATGACAAGTACCGGCTCGTCAGGATGTTTCTTGATAAGGTCTTTCAGTACGCGCTCTTTAAACGCATTTTCTGATGCGATCCTGAACTGAGTCCTTTCGGTTGCGTGTATGTACTCAGGTGTCTTGTCCGGGGGCAGAGGTACCCTCACTTCACAGCAGAGGGCCTCTGCGATGAACCCCTTCTGCTCGAGTTCTTTCCACGGGACATCATAGCATTTGGGCCCGACAAGCGAGAAGGTGTCCTGTTCCAGGCCGTCTTCCCGGATAAGCGTGGCAGTGAGCCCGAGCCTCCTCTTGGCCTGCAGTTCGGTGGTGGCCCTGAACACCGGGGCGGGAACCACATGCACCTCATCGTAGATGATGAGCCCCCAGTTACGCGCCATCATGAGATTCATATGCTCGAACGGACCGTCCTTGGTCTTGCGGTAGGTGAGCATCTGATAGGTAGTGACCGTCACCGGTCTCATCTCCTTTTTTCCTCCGGTATATTCCCCAATCTCGTCTTTATTAAGCGTGGTCTTGTCCAGCAACTCGTCTATCCACTGGTGCACGGCAGAGACATTGGTGCACAGAATGAGTGTATGGGTCTTGGCCTCTACCATTGAAGCCATACCCACTATGGTCTTGCCGGATCCGCAGGGGAGAACGACAATGCCCTGACCTCCCTGAGGACTTCCTCCTGCCCAGTAGTTGTCGGCAGCCTCGATCTGGTATGGTCTCAAGGAAAAACCCTGCCCCGAAAGCGCCTGATGACGGAAGTCGACCGTAAGATCATCCCCTTTTTCGTACCCCACAAGATCGTGTACAGGATAGCCCATCTTAATGAGCATATGCTTGAACCTGCCGCGGATCCCGGAAGCGATCAGGAATCCTCTCGGCCCAACCATCTCGAGTATGATCTGCTTGATCTCCTGCTTCGCGGTAAGTTGCTGGAGAAGCAGCTCCGATCTCACCTCTACCAGGAGCTTTCCATTGCTGTGCCTGAACAGGCGCAGAGCATCCCAGCGCTCGTATGCCTCCTGTATGCGGTGCAGCACGGTCTGCGGGATATCATAGCGGGAATAACGGATGAGGCTGTTAAGGACCATCTCATGCGTAAATCCTATGGCTGCTGCATTCCAAAGGGAAAGCTGCGTGATCCGGTAGGTGTGTACATACTCGGGTGACTTGATGAGCTCGGCAAAAGGCAGGATTGCATCCCGGGCATCCTCATAGGCATGAGAGTGCACCTCCAGCAGGATGCTTCCGTCACTCTGTACAATTAATGGTTTGTCTGTCATGTTCATGTAAATAGTGTAGGATCACATATACGCTCTTAAAAGGCAAGGGTGGATTTCCCGGCGTTTTAGCCTTCTGACGGCAAATGATCCTTTTTTTCTATTGCCACCTCATTTGAAATATCAGACAATAAAGGTCTGCCGGTATCAATTTGAGCATGTGGAGAGCGGGAATGAAGTTGCAGGAGGAAAACCCCAGCGGGATAACGAAAGCCGATATTGTCGTGGGTATCCCGTCATATAACGAGGCGTCCAATATAGCATATCCCACTGATCAGGCCTCTCTGGGGTTGAAAGAATATTTCGGCCAGCTTTCAAGCGTCATAATCAACTGTGATAACAGCAGTCCCGACGGGACAGGACAGGTATTCATGGATGCCGAATCTCACGGCATCCCCAAGGTGTATGTATCCACTCCAAGGGGTATCAGGGGCAGGGGCAGCAATCTGAAAAATCTGTTCAGAAAGGTCATCGAGCTTGATGCAAAGGCGGCCGTCATCATCGACGCAAGCCTCAAGAGCATAACCCCCATGTGGATAAAGAACCTTGCCGAACCCATCTTCAAGGACTTTGCCTTTGTTGCGCCTCTGTACGTGCGTCATAAATACGACGGCACCATCACCAATAATATCGCCTATCCGCTGACCAGGTGCCTGTACGGCAGGAGGGTGAGACAGCCGATCGGGGGGGATCTGGGCCTGTCGGCCAAGATGGCCGGCCTCTTTCTGAAAAGCCCCTTGTGGGATGAAGATGCCGCTCAATACGGCATCGACATCTGGATGAGCACCATCGCCATGAATGAGGGCGTCCCCATCTGCCAGGCATTTCTGGGCAAGCCCAAGATCAGCAAACCCAGGGACCCGACCCTGGATGTTGGAACCATGTTCCGGCAGATGGTCATTACCGTATTCAACCTCATGAATACGTTCCACGACAAGTGGGCCACCACCAAATGGAGCAAGCCTACGGCCATCTTCGGATTCGGGATCGGGGACGTGGAGGCGCCTCCTGCAATCAAGGTGAACAAGGACAAGCTCTACATCAGATTCAGGGAAGGATTCAATAATCACTGGGATGTCTACAGGACAATGTTCTCAAGTGAGAATATCCAGAAGATCAGGGAAATAGCATCGCTCGACATCGACCACTTTGAGATGCCCATACCCGTCTGGGCCCGGGTCCTTTTTGACTGTGCAATCGGTTACCATAAGAAAACCCTCGACCGTAGCAAGCTCATCGATGTCCTTGTGCCCCTGTACTACGGCATGACTTTATCCTTTGTGAACAAGACAGAGGGAATGTCGCATCAGCAGGCGGAAGAGTACCTGGAAGACATGTGCCTTATATTCGAACAGAGCAAGCCGTATCTCACCTACCGGTGGAGCCAATAGGAAAGGAGCTCTCAATGTCAAAGGTTCTGATCGTCGATGATGAAAAACATATCAGGCTGCTCTATGCGGAAGAGCTGGAGGAGGAAGGCTACGAAGTGGCACTGGCCTCCGATGGCGTGGGTATCATTGAACGCATCGAGAAAGAACAACCTGATGTCATCGTCCTTGACATCAAGATGGTATCCTCCAACGGCCTGGACGTGCTGCAGGAGATACGGAACAAGTTCTACAACCTTCCTGTCATCCTCTGCAGCGCTTATGGCAGTTACAAGGTAGATATCAAGTCCATAGCCGCAGATGCATATGTCGTAAAATCTTCAGACCTCGCCGAGCTCAAGAAAAAGATCGCACAGGTTCTGGAAACCACCGTTCCTCTCTGAAGACCTTATAACAGGCCTCGTTCCTCATCCAATCTTCCAGGGATCTTCCATCGGGGGAGATCCTTGTCGTTACCGGTAAGTTTATAAACATACAAGGTACAACAGCGAGAGCTCCACAGGATTCCCCTTTTTCTCCGGAATGATGGCCGTTTCCAAAGAATTTCTATACAATAATTTGAATATTCGCTATGATCGACCCATGCAGAAGGTTACAGAGATCGGTTTGGCGAACGAAGATTTCCCGGTAAAGATCAGCGTGATCATCCCCATGTTCAATGAAGCGGAGAACGCCGCTGAAACGATCGCCCGGGTGGAGAAACTTCTCGAATCGACAGGAGCCACCTACGAGATCATCCCTGTCAACGACGGCAGCACGGACGGCACCCTGGATATCCTGGATGCTATCGGGTCCTCAGATCCACACGTCCACGTGGTCTCCTACTGGAAAAACGGCGGGAGAGGCAAGGCCATCAGGTATGGGTTCAAGGAGGCCCGAGGCAAATATATTGCAACAATCGATGCCGACCTTTCGTATGACCCCGAGTATATCCTCAAGATGGTGCAGGTGCTCGACGAGGAGAGCGACATCGATGTGGTGCTCGTCAGTCCCTACATGGAAGGCGGCAGGACGGAAGGTGTGCCCACGGACAGACTCTTTGTCTCCAGAATGGGCAACAAGGTTCTCCAACTGGCCCTGCCTCAAAAAATACACACGCTCACCTGCATCGTGAGGTGTTATCGTAACGAGGTCATAAACAGTCTCGATCTTGAGTCGAACGGAAAAGAGATTCATCTGGAGATCCTGTCAAAGATGCTTGCCATGGGATATCGGGTCAGAGAGATACCGGCAGTTCTTACTTCGCGGAAAAAGGGCAAATCGAAATTCACCTTCAGATCCACTGCCATCTCCCATCTCCTTTTCACCATCTTTGAACGGCCGGCTCTGCTCTTCGGATTCCTGGGCGTGGTCCTCTTTATCATCGGCCTGGGGGTGGGCGGTTATATACTGTATCTCTACCATTATCAGATCCTCAATCCCAACAGGCCTCTGACCACCCTCATGATACTTTTCATATTAGGCGGCATTCAGATACTGTCATTCGGGTTCCTTGCCTCCCAGATCCACTATCTGAGAAAGGAGGTACTCCTCAATCGCAAGGCCCTTGCACACATCAGACGGTTGTCGCCTCCGAAGACCCCTGAGAATCATCGAATCAACCCTGATAAAACTACCTAGGCCTTTTTCGTTCATCCCCCTGAACTCCGTTGCATCTCTGTAAGCAGCTTGGCGACTTGACAAGGAACAGTGAACATGATTCTATCTTGTAAGAGGTACATATTGTAATACAATAGTTTTCCCAGTCCCCTGCTTCGAAAATACAGCTTATTACAGCTTCCGGCACGATATGGTTTTCCCGGGGGTCGGGATGTTGGGAAAACAATAAAGATAATCATACAT